>JARFPV010000035.1 GCA_029288115.1 Akkermansiaceae bacterium
ACGGATGCCGATCGCGACAACTACATGTCTGCGGAAGAATCTGCTGCCTACGGGTTGGTCGATAAGGTGCTCGAAAGCCGTAAAGAGCTTCCTGACGACTCAAAAGCCGATTCCGGCGATGACACAAAATAGGCGGATACGTCATTTTAAGCATTTGTCACAGCGTGGTGGAAGCGGTATACTTCCCCACGCTGTTTTCGTTACGACACTCTTACATATCCATACTCACCCACTAAAATAATGGCACGCACTTCCAACCTAACCATGTGTTCCTTCTGTGGCAAAAGCCACTCGGAGGTTAAAAAACTCATTGCCGGCCCTGCCGTTTATATATGCAACGAGTGCATTGAAGTCTGCTCATCCATCATGGAAAAGGAGCTTGGCGAGTCCAAGCAGACCGTCGCCGACACCCGAATCAGCACCGGCGAAGTGCCCACTCCCGCCGGCATCACAGCCAAGCTTGATGAGTTTGTCGTCGGTCAGGAATACGCTAAAAAAGTACTCTCGGTTGCCGTTTACAACCACTACATGCGCCTGCGCCAGCATCACCAGAACCCCGCCAAAGAGTTTGTTGATGTGGATATAGAAAAATCAAACATCCTCATGCTTGGGCCCACAGGGTCAGGCAAGACATTGCTCGCCCGCACATTGGCTAATGTGCTCGACGTGCCATTCACCATCGTCGATGCCACGACTTTGACCGAGGCAGGATACGTTGGTGATGACGTGGAAAACATCATCCTGCGATTACTCCAGTCCGCCGACTTCGATGTCGAGCGAGCAGAGCGTGGTATCATCTACGTGGATGAGATCGATAAGATCGGTCGAACAACCCAGAATGTCTCCATCACCCGTGACGTCTCCGGCGAGGGTGTGCAACAGGCACTTCTTAAAATTCTCGAGGGCACCATCTGCAACGTGCCGCCACAGGGCGGTCGCAAGCATCCGCAGCAGGAATACATCCAGGTGAATACAGAAAAAATCCTGTTTGTTTGTGGTGGAGCATTCGTTGGCATTGGCGATATCATCAGTCGCCGACTCGGTAAGCACGTGCTTGGTTTCCACGAAGGAGAAGCCACAGCCGATGAACTGAACCCCGAGAACGTCAACCTGTTTGAAAAAGCAGAACCCGAGGATCTTCTCCACTTCGGACTGATCCCAGAATTTATTGGACGCCTCCCTATTATTTCCTCCCTTCGCGAGCTAACGACTGATGAACTTATCGAGGTTCTCACCAAACCAAAAAATGCTCTCATCAAGCAGTATTCCAAGCTGCTTGCCATGAATGGAGTCAAACTCAAAGTTACCAAAGACGGACTGACAGCACTGGCGGAGGAAGCCATCAGGCGTGGAACAGGTGCCCGAGCGCTCCGATCCATCTTCGAGAAGATCATGCTCAACGTCATGTATGACGTTCCCGGACAAGAAAACATTGAGTCGGTCACCATCAACCGCGCTGTTGTCGAAGGCAATAAACCGCCGATCTTACGTAAAAAACGTGCGGACGCTGCCTAGTCAGAACTCTCCTCGCATTTTCACACCACAAAAACCCGCGCCTCTTCTTGCAGTCGCGGGTTCTTTTTTTGCAGCATCGGTTAAATGCCAAACATCCGCCTTGCATGTGCCCAGCCAGCCATTAACTATCCCACGTATGAGCTCTACAAACCATCTCGACCAACTCAAGAAATACACCACCGTTGTCGCCGATACCGGTGACTTCGCGACCATGGAGGAATACCAGCCGCAGGACGCTACCACCAACCCATCCCTGATTCTCCAGGCTGCCAATAAGCCTGAGTACAAACACCTCGTTGAACAGGCAGTCGAGGAACACAAAGGCTCCGATCTGTCCGGCAATGCCCTTGTGGAGAGCATCATTGATCGCATTCTTATTCTCTTTGGTGTGGAAATTCTCAAGATCGTCCCCGGCAGGGTCTCAACTGAAGTGGACGCCCGCATGTCATTCGACACCGAGGGCACCGTCGCCAAGGCACGCCATCTGATCGATCTCTACGAAAAAGAAGGCATCAGCCGCGACCGCATCCTGATTAAGATTGCCTCCACCTGGGAAGGTATCCGCGCCGCCGAGGAGCTCGAAAAGGACGGAATTCACTGCAACCTCACACTTCTCTTTGCTTTCGCTCAAGCTGTGGCCTGTGCCGAGGCTGGCGTGCAGCTCATCTCTCCCTTCGTTGGCCGTATTTACGACTGGTTCAAGAAATCAACCGGTGAGGAATACCAAGGCGCCAACGACCCCGGTGTGCTGTCTGTCACCGAGATCTACAACTACTACAAGAAATTCGGCTACAAGACCGAGGTCATGGGTGCTTCTTTCCGGAACACCGGGCAAATCACAGAACTCGCCGGATGCGATCTCCTCACCATCAGCCCCGGACTGCTCGAAGAGCTCCAGAACACAGAAGGTGAACTCGAGTGCAAGCTGTCGGAGGAAACAGCCCAGGCCAAAGACCTCGAAAAAATCAGCCTCGATGAAAAAGCATTCCGCTTCATGTTCAACGAAGACGCTATGGCAACTGAGAAAACAGCCGAAGGCATCCGCAACTTCTCTGCCGATATCGTCAAACTCGAAAAACTCATCGGCGAAATGCTCGACTGATACCTAACTTTCGCTCAAAAAGTCGATTTTCAGTCGATACAAAACTCTCAAACGGGTCGTTTCACCAAAAAACGGCCCGTTTTTGTTTTACATTTGACGCTAATTAACCTAATTGAACGGCGAATTAACAAATTTTCTATGAGCAAATCATCCATCGACGGAGCACAAGCCCTGATCAAAACGCTCGACGACCTCGGCGTGGAATACATTTTCGGTTACTCAGGTGGTGCCGCCATCCCGATATTTGACGCCCTGATCACCGTCAAAAGCAACATCAAGTTTGTGCTCGCCCGTCACGAGCAAGGCTGCTGCCATATGGCCGACGGTTATGCCCGTGCTACGGGTAAGCCAGCAGTTGTCCTGGTAACTTCCGGTCCTGGCGCCGGTAATACCATCACCGGCATCATGACCGCCCAGATGGATTCCGTTCCAATGATTATCATTTGTGGCCAGCAGGTCACCTGGATGCTCGGCAAGGACGCGTTCCAGGAGGCTGACATTTTCGGCATCACCATGCCTGTGGTGAAACATAATTATCTGGTTAAGGACACCAACGACATCGCACGTATCGCGCGTGAAGCTCACCATATCGCCACCTCAGGTCGCCCCGGTCCCGTACTCATCGATATCCCCAAGGACATCAGCTCCGGCGAGTTTACCGGCGACATGGATCCCGAGCTCGACTTGCCCGGATATAAGCCAGAAAAAGCACTTCAGGTGGATTCGGACGGGATTGATCAAGCACTTCAGATCATCCACAAAGCACAACGCCCCCTGATTCTCGCTGGACATGGCGCAATGATCGCTGGAGCCGATGCTGAGCTCATGGAGCTAGCAGAAACACTGCACTGTCCCGTGACTTCCACCTTGTTAGGAAAGGGTGTATTCCCTGAGGAACACGAGCTCTCACTAGGTATGCTCGGTATGCACGGCACCGCTTATGCCAACAAAGCCATTTGCGAGTGCGACGTTCTCATCAACATCGGTTCACGCTTTGACGACCGTATCATTGGCCAGGCAGACAAGTTCTGTAAGGACGCCCAGATCATCCACATCGATATCGATGCTTCCGAAATGAGTAAGATGATCACGCCCGATGTGAGTATCGTCGCCGATGCCAAGTCTGCCCTGCTCGAAATCAATAAGCGCATTTCCGGCCTCGAAACAGATGCATGGCTCGAAACGATTGGAGGTTGGAAAAAGAAATACCCCCTCACCTACCGCAAGCAAGGAGGTCTGCGTATGCAGCAGGTCATCGATGAACTCTATCAGGTGGCTGGTGGCGACGCCATCGTCACCACAGACGTAGGCCAGCACCAGATGTGGGCAGCCCAGTTCTACAAGACGAATGCCTCATGGAAATGGATTTCCTCAGGTGGAGCCGGAACCATGGGCTTCGGATTCCCCGCTGCGATTGGAGCTCAACTCGCCTGCCCGGACGAGACCGTGATCTCCATCAGCGGTGATGGTGGATTCCAGATGACTCTGTTTGAACTGGCTACAGCGGCTTTGCACAAGCTTCCCGTGAAAATCGTGGTTCTCAACAACCATTACCTGGGAATGGTCCGCCAGTGGCAGGAACTGTTTTTCGAAGATCGTAAGTCGGGTGTCGATCTGGAAGGCAACCCGGATTTCTGCAAACTTGCTGCAGCCTACGGCATTCCATCGTTTAACATCAAGCGACCTGCAGATGTTCGTAAACAGTTAGAGCGCGCATTTGCCATTGATGACGGCCCCGTCCTGATTCATGCTGAGTGCGTCAAGACAGACAACGTATTCCCGATGATTCCAGCAGGGGCTGCGTTGGAGGACATGCTCACCGAACCACCGAAGACTCAATTGGCTAAGCCAACCGGATCGACCTAGGTGTGATCTTTTAAACTCCTCATTCTTAATTTTTAATTTCAAAAATCTATGTCTCTAGTAACCACCGACATTCCACCAGAGCACGTTACCCAAGAAGCTCCGGTCCATACCCTATCCGTATTCGTCAACAACAAGGCAGGCGTGCTCATGCGCATCTGCCAGGTATTCGCACGACGCGGCTACAACATTGATTCACTTGTCGTTTCCCAAGGTCGCGACAAGCATTTCTCACGCATGACCATCGGTATCAGTGGCGATCCCGAAGGTCTTGAACAAATCATCCTGCAAGTCACCAAACTGGTAGATGTCATCCATTGTGTGGAACACACCAAAGACGACTCTGTGGATAAAGAGCTTCTGCTGGTCAAAGTCCTCGTCGGCAAAGACGACCGCACTGAAGCGCTACAAATCATCGATCACTACGAAGGTAAAACCGTCGACCTCACACCGACCTCTATGATTGCCATGCTCTATGGAGCCAGTTCGAAAATTGATGCCGCCATTACCATGTTCTCCCAATTTGAGATCATCGAAACGGTGCGCACCGGCAAGGTTGTTATGGCTCGCGGCGAGCAAGTGACCTAACCTTAATAACGGTCCAAAGAAAGCCATCGGTTTTAGCTCTAAGCTTGGTGATGCTAGGTTGAGCATTCAGCACGCCTGCACACCCCCTGTCAATTTGACTTGGAAAGACCAATCATCCAGTTAGTGTACTGACTCATGATTGAGTCTAGGCAGCTGTCACCAGTGTGGATTCGAAACCTTCTGGCCTTATCGTATTCTTTATGCCTTGCGTCCTGTTGTATGCATAAAGAATTACCCAATTTGCCAAGCCATTGGCGAGGTAAGGAAATTACAGCCAATCAATTTAAAGATAAAAAATCACCACGTGCACAAGTCATCATTATGTATGGGAAGCATTTCTGTAGCCATACAGCGCTGCGCTTGTATGTTCCTGGGAAAGGAGCCATGTTCTGGGATCCTGGGGGTGGCTACAGCACTAAACATTTGAGCCATGCGGTGCGTTCGAGTGATGTGATCAAGAACAAAGCGCCTAGCATAGATCAATACATTCAATGGCGGCATGATTCAAAATTACCTGTAAACGGAATTGAGATCTTTGATTACACATTAACCGGAAAACAAGCGTTAGAGCTGTGGGCAATCCTGGATCAAGGGGGGGTAGCAAAAAATCATCCCAAATATCCATTTAATACAAATGCTGTCGGGTTGTTTTGCGGACACTCTGTTTCTAATTTCGTGGAGCGGTTCCTTGGAAACAAAGTAAAGGTGCGGCAGGATTTTTTACCACACAATCTTAGCGCGCAATTATACCAGCAATCCTTTGATCAACTTATCATCTACAGAAACAGGCAGTATGCCCTGTATAAAAACCAGTGATTTGCCGCCATATCTAAGCCGCATCCACGTCCTCGCGCAGGTTCTTGATGATGAAATCCTGCCGGTCGGGCGTGTTTTTCCCCATGTAGAACGTGAGCATTTCCTTGATGCTCTTCCCCTCTTCCATACGTACGGGGTCGAGACGCATATCCGGGCCGATCATGAAGGCAAACTCGTCCGGTGATATCTCACCGAGCCCCTTGAAGCGGGTGATTTCCGCTGCCTTACCGAGTTTGTCCATCGCGGCAACACGCTCGTCATCATCGTAGCAGTAGATCGTCTCCTTCTTATTCCTAACCCGGAACAGCGGAGTCTGCAGAATATGAAGGTGCCCTTCCCTGACCA
>JARFPV010000089.1 GCA_029288115.1 Akkermansiaceae bacterium
GAGCACGGCCATGAACAGAAAACACCAGCCGCCGCTGAAGAGTACCCAGCTTGGTGTCCAGATGCGTTTGATGATGGGGCAGATACCTAACTGGTGTAGCAAACAGCCAAGCACAAAACAGATGGCAGAAGCGAGCAGCAGCCGTTTCAGTCGTTCTTTCGGTGTAAGATCCGTCTTCAACCAGCTTCCGGCAAGAAGCCCGAGAATCATGGTTGCCAAGGTGGGGATGAAATTCAGTGTGAGGTAGCCACCACCATGGCGGACAAAAAGTTCGGGCTGTGGAAACAGATTAAGAAACCAGCGGTCAAACGCAGCCCCGAGGTTGAGATGCTTGTTCCAATGCGCCGCGAATCCCTGGGCATGGTGCGGCCAGTCCGCCTTGGCACCTACGGCTGCGTAATCAAACCCTGCGCTGGGTAGCGGATAGAGTGCCCACGCCAGCCAGTATCCCACGAGAATCACACCGATAGTGATCAGGTGCGTACGGAATGAACGCAAACCCAACAGAAACAGGAACGGATAACCGAGACCAATTTGGGAAAGCGTATCCTCAAAGGTCCAGTGGGTCTGCTCGCGGTGTAAGGACCGAAGGAAGACACCTAACAAAACCAACAAGAGAGACCTCCAGACAGCATGACCAAACATTTTCCGAGTCGATTGCCCCCTCCCCAAACGGCTCGCAATGGAAAACGGCAAGGCCACACCCACTAAAAACGAGAAGGACGGCTGAATAAGGTCATGCAGCGAGCAACCCAGCCATTGCACATGACTCTGGTGATAACCTAACCACTGCCACATACCACTATCAGGAAATGATCGTGCTACCTGTGCCAAACGCAAAACCTCCGCCATCATCAGCAGCATCACCAATCCACGAAAGGCATCGATGGATGCAATGCGTTCGCGCGGCACGGGAAGTGATGGCTGGTTGCTCATGGCGGCGAACCCTTACAAAGGGTGGTGATTTTTTTTCATTGGCAACTACGCGCAAAAAGTAGGACAGCTTTGCAAGCTGTCGGCAGGATATGTGATTGCTGCTTGCTTAGGTTGATCATTCCATGGGTTGCCGACAGCTTACAAAGCTGTCCTACCTTCGCACGACTTAAAAATGGAAACATCAGTTCCGACTAAGCTTTCGTGATCTCCTTGGCCACTCGGTTAGCGGATCGGGTGGCAGCTTCCTGGCCCCAACTCAAGTTATCGGCATACGCCCCGCAGAAATGAATACGTCCGTGCGGGCGGATAATCTCCGGCCAGAACTTCTTGAGTTTATTCAGCCCGAAGACCTGCCGCTCGCAGTAGGGTGACCACTTATCCTGTGCCCAGGTGTGCACCATCGCGTGCTCAATCTCGATATTTTTCCCGGGATAGCGCTGTCGATAGACGTCGAGTGCCTGCTCGGCGGTGGTTCCCGCGCTTGCGGCGCCAATAAGGATGCCGCGGTCGCCTTGCACCTCTTCTGCCATCTCCCAGACCATGTGCAGGTGGCTGCGCTTGCAACCCATATTTGGGCTGTGCCCCTCACGTTTCCAGAATGGTGTCCGTGTTTGGAATACCACCCGTGATTGAAAATCGTAGCTCGTGTTCTTGAGTACCCAGGTCTTCTCCACAGATAACTCCGGCTCGATCTTCACGCGCAGCAGCATAGGTGTCGGGATGGCATTTACCAGGTAGTCGGCAGCCAACGACTGCTCCTTTCCGAATTCCTCGAAATGGATGTTCACTCCAGTGTCGCTGTGTTCGATTTTTGTGACGGGAGAGCCCAGACGGATGCGGTTACCGAGCCGTTTTGCTAGAGCGTCGATCATCCGCTGGTTGCCGCCCTTGATGCGGAAGACTTCAGTAGGAAACAGCGGCACCTTGCGATGTTTCAGGATCGCCGCGTTCCACAGACTCTGCAGTGCCGATGCTCTACCGCTACCGAAATCACGAAGCGCCCTAGCAGATGCTTTTTCACGCTTCAGCAAGTCCCCCACCGTGATTTGATCGAGATCGTCGAGACCAACCCCCAGTGGCTGATACTCGTCCTCAAAATTGTCGAGGTATGGCTTGTAAAACAGACCCGGTAATTCCTTCGTGCCGTGCTCGGACATGTAGGCAGACTCCCGTTTGTTATAGCCGAACTTGAGCAACACCTTCTCGTCGCGGAGCATCTCGTTGGTGTAAGGCTTATTCTGGATGTAGGTCAGCAGGTTAGTGCGCCGTGGGTAGGGAAGAAGTTCCAGCCCGAACTCCTTCGCGTAGGAGCGATAAATCTCGTAACCCGGCTTGGTGCATTGTTCCGCGCCGAGGTCAGCATACAGGCCGTCGGGCAGTGGATCATGCATCGTTCTAACATGCCCGCCTGCGCGCCCAGACGCCTCGAGAACCGTAACATCAAAGCCACGCTTCATCAGCTCGTAAGCAGCGGACAATCCGGCGATTCCCCCACCTGCGACAATGACGCTTGTGCCACTTTTCTTTACGCCGTTAGCGTCTGTTTTCCCTCCCTCCGGAGCCGAGTGGACGGTTCCCATACTTCCTCCAAGAACGGCTGATGCAGCCAGTCCCGAGCGCTTAATAAATTGTCGTCTATCCATTATTTGTTTTATGTATTTGAGTAATTCATCTCTTGCTAATCATCCGACTCGATAAACTCGCCCTTGTCGTTCAATTTGGCTTCGATGGACACTCCATGATAAGCACGGGCGAGGACGGCGATGTTGCGGTCGTCACCCCGTAAACCATTGACGGGTTTAGACAGGATACCATCCAGAGGTATTAACCCCGTATCGGCTGTGCGTGGCTTGGCGAATCCATAGAGCCCGACACCTGCCTTGAGAGCATCGGGCACGACCTTGGTAGCGTCTTGTTTATTCCATAAGGCGAGGCAGGTGATCAGACGGGTATGCTTGCCCACCATTGATTTCACGGCGTGGATCCGTTTCATGTCGCCTGACTCGTTCATCAGCCAGTCGGTCTCCTTATACATGTCCGAGTTCACGACGTGCGGGTGGTTCATGTGATTGGTCGTCACCCAGATGATGCATTTCGGATTGGCGTCCTTGGCTGCCTTACGGATCGCCTTCCAACAACGGTCGATTGCCTTGCGACTGTAAGCTAAGCCTTGCTCCTTGCTGAGTTTATCCTCACCCGGGAACGGCTCATCCATGAGCTGCTTGTAGAGTTTCTTTTCGCAGTCCAGCCACTTGCCCTTGGTCGACTCCCGCTTAGGTTGCCAAAGCCAGTCGATCATGAATCCATCGATACCGGTTTTTTTCACCGCATCGCTGATGGAAGCTGAAAGGTAAGCGAGATATTCGTCAGTGTATGGGATGTGGTAAGTTGCCGGTGCTCCGTAACTCAGCTCAGGATGATCCTTAGCCCACTTCGGGTTGGCCGAGATGCAGAAGTAACCCATCACCAGCATGCCTTCCTTATGACCAAGCTTCACCATCTCAGGCAGGAAGTCGTGCTTCAGCCCCGGCTGCTCCGGAACAAAACCATTCTTATACCAGGCGTAACCATTGCAGGAGACAGCAAAGGTCTGGATCACATTGACGCCCATCGCCTTGTACCAAGCCACGTGCTCAGCAGGGTCAGCATTTCGCCACGATCCGGGGTTCGCAAAACGCCGACGCCCACCCCAGTTGAAATCGAGGCAGTAGGATTTGATCTCCTCAATCTTGTCTGGCTGGACACTATTCGACTTGTTACTGCCATTCTCCTTCAGCCAAGCCACATCATCCGCAGAGAGCTTGTCCTGATTGAAAGTCATCCGCCTGCCGTTAGGCTT
>JARFPV010000114.1 GCA_029288115.1 Akkermansiaceae bacterium
TTCTTCTGTCGAAAGACATCGAAAAGCAAACGCCCGACCCCAAAGGACACAGCGCTGTCGTCGGCCCGCTCATGCACAATAAGGGGATCAAGGAGTTCAAGGATGGCTATCTGACGGAAATCTTCACCGACGCGATGATCGATTTTCTCAAGCGCGATCGTGACAAACCGTTTTTTGTCACCCTTTCTTACAACTCGATGCATCACCTGATTCATCAATCTCCCAAACGTTATCTGGACAAGTTTGGTGTAAAGGAAATCCCGAACTACGACCCGGAGACGGACGGCAAGTATGCCCACTGGTTCAAACAATACATCACGCTAGGTAAAATCACCGACGACGAGATGCGCAAGTACTACCTGGCAAATCTCAACTGCCTGGACGACAACATCGGACGTGTCCTTGATACGTTAGATGAACTGCAACTCGCCGATAACACCCTGGTGATCTTTTTCTCCGACAACGGCGGACCGCCCACCACGGGTGCTCGGAACCTCCCGCTCGCGGGAAGCAAGTTCACGCTCTGGGAGGGTGGCATCCGCGTCCCCTTCATCCTGTCCCGCCCAGGCGATCCACACGCCGGTGAGACCTGGCACAAACCTATCTCGTCACTCGACGTGCTTCCCACCTGCCTTGAAGCCGCAGGTATCACGTTACCAGAAAAACTCGATGGCTACCCACTCGCAAAATCCCCCAAGGAACACAAGGCGACGCGTAACCTCTTCTGGCGCTGGGGAGCCAACAGCTATGCAGTTCGTTCCGGCGATTGGAAACTTCTGCACAATGGCGGCAAAAGTGGCAGAAAACCGACCAAGGGCATCGTCAACCGAACAAAACTCTCGAAAGGAACCCGCTTGTTTAACTTACAAAATGACCCCTCCGAAAGCCGGGACCTTGCAAAAACCCATCCCGAGGTCACTCAACGGCTCAAACAGCTATACACAAACTGGTCAAAAGAGATGGATGAAAACCCCCAAAGAAAAAACCGATGAAGTATCAGGCCTTAACAACCATCATCTGCGCTGCGTTTTGTTCGCTGGCGCTTGCCGAGCAGGACAAACCTAACATCATCCTCTTCCTCGTTGATGACATGGGACTGATGGACACATCCGTCCCGATGCTGACGGATGAAAACAACAAGCCTGTAAGCCATCCGCTCAACGAATGGTATCGCACACCGAGTATGGAAAGACTCGCCGCGCTCGGCACACGGTTCAGTAATTTCTACTCACACAACGTCTGCTCGCCGACACGCGTTTCGATCATGACGGGGCAGAATTCTGCCCGTCACCGCACCACCGACTACATCAATCCCTACCAGAACAACCGGGACATGAACAAGAGGGCGTTTCCCCTGGCCGTCTGTCAGCAGGTCCCGCCCGAGTGGAACTGGGAAGGACTCGGCAAAAAAGACATCACCTTACCGACTGTGCTCAAGAAGCATGGCTACACCACGATCCACGTTGGCAAGGCACACCTCGCCCCCAACAAACACGACGGCGCAGACCCGCGGGATCTGGGTTTCGACGTCAACATCGGCGGCTCCGCCATCGGGCATCCGCAAAGCTACTACGGCAAGAGGAACTACGGAAAGGGAAGCCGCCAGGCCGTACCGCACCTGGAAAAATACCACGCCACGGACACCTTCCTGACCGAGGCCCTGACGCTGGAAGCGAAGGACGAAATTGACAAAGCACTGGCCGCGCAGAAATCATTTTTTCTCTACATGTCCCACTACGCGGTGCACGCGCCCTTCAACTCCGATCCACGTTTCGCGGCGCACTACCGCGGCAGTGAGAAGAACAAGGGAGCCCAGACCTATGCCATGCTCATCGAGGGCATGGACAAATCGCTGGGTGACTTGATGGATCATCTCGAGGCAAAGGGTATCGCGGAAAACACCTTGATACTGTTCCTCGGCGACAATGGCGGAGACGCTCCGCTTGCAGGCTTGGATGACGTTTCCTCCAGCGCACCCCTACGCGGGCGAAAGGGTGGTAAGTGGGAGGGCGGCATGCGCGTGCCGTTCATCGCCGCCTGGGGCAAAGCCGATGCCAACAACCCTTGGCAGAAGAAGCTCCCGATCCCCGCCAATAGCATCCGCCAAGAAATCGGGATCTGTTACGATTTGTTCCCGACGATCACCGCCTTCGTCGGTGCCCCAGTTCCGGCGAACCACTCGATCGACGGGCAGGATCTCTCGCGACTGCTTTCGGGAAAGCCGAGTCCGGAACATGAGAACAAGTTCCTCAACCACTATCCGCATCCCCGTCGCGGCCAGAGTAATTTCTTCACAACATGGAGGGAGGGCGACTATAAGGTCATCTATCAATACTTGGCCAAAGGCGACAACCGCTACGCTCTCTACAATCTCGCGAACGAGCCGAGCGAATCGAAAAACCTCACTGCGACCCATCCCAAAAAACTCCGAAGGATGATGCAGGGCATGGTCCGCGAGCTGAAAGCCATGGATGCGGTGTATCCGGTGAATGCCGGGCGGCAGATTGAACCAGTCATCCCACAGGACAGGAAACCATGAATCATTTCGCGATAACAACAGGCACCTTGTTGGCCCTTTCCGTTTGCCTGAGCTTCAAGGTCGAAGCCAACAAACCGCAGCCGCCCAATGTGTTGTTCATCCTTGTCGACGACATGGGCTGGCGCGATCTCGCTTGCTACGGCCACGAGATTCACGAAACCCCGAACATTGATAAACTCGCCGCCGGCGGCATGCGATTTACCGATGCCTATGCCGCCTGTCCGATCTGCGCCCCGTCGCGCGCCGCCATCATGACCGGGAAATTTCCGTCAAATACGGGATTTGTCGATAATTTCATCAGTGAAACTAAAGGGAAGACATTGGGGCGTTCCAAGACCCGGCAGTTCATGAAGCTGAAGGAAGTGACCCTCGCTGAAGCCCTCAAGGCGGGTGGTTACCAGACTGGTTTTCTCGGCAAGTGGCATCTAACATCGGATATCGAATCCCGTCTTCCGACCGATCAAGGGTTTGACGTCAACGTGGCGGGAAGCTTCTGGGGCCATCCATTGAAGGGATACTTTAGCCCCTATCAGATGCCCAACCTGAAGAACGGGCCCAAGGGCGAATACCTGACCGACCGCCTGACCACCGAAGCGATTCGGGTCATGGATGATTTCTCCAGGAAAGACAAACCCTGGATGCTCTATATGAGCTACTACACAGTCCATGGACCGTTCCACTCCAAACCAGAAAAAACTAAGAAATACGCGAACAAGGCTCGCCAGATGAAGGCTAAACTCAAGAATGCAGCCTATGCTGGGATGGTTGACTCGTTGGATGAGAATGTCGGTCGCTTGCTCGACTGGTTGGACGAGAAGGGGCTACGAAAAAATACCATTGTCGTTTTCACCTCCGATAACGGAGGGATGGTACGTGCAACTAACAACAGACCCCTGCGCAGCTACAAGGGTGACCTCTACGAAGGTGGAATTCGGGTGCCATGTATCATCGACTGGCCCGGCGCCACCAAACCCGGCTCGGTGAGTAGCGCTCCGGTTCACGGGGTCGATTTCTTCGCAACTCTTCTCGCTATGACTGGTCTGCCGCTACAGCCTAAAAACCATCAGGACAGCGTGAACCTGGTGCCACTACTTAAGGGCACCAAGAGCGATTCGGCTTTCAAACGCGCCCCCATGGTCTGGCACGTTCCGGTCGGTGTGCCACACATCCCGCACTCTAAACCGGGCTCAGTCATCCGTGATGGCGATTGGAAATATCTCCGTTTTTATGAAGACGGTCGCGAGGAACTGTATAACGTGAAGGACGACATTGGCGAAACGAAGAATCTTATTAAGACGGCACCGGAACTGTCTCTTATACACATCTCCGAGCCCACGAGACATATCT
>JARFPV010000117.1 GCA_029288115.1 Akkermansiaceae bacterium
AAGGGTGTGCCGCAGGCATATGCCACGGCCGTTGTGCCCAGCACAGTGAAGAATTTTGTGGATCGCACACTTCCCTACAAACGCTCACAGCAGGCAAAAAGAAAATCCATGCCCTACCGCAGCGTCGCCGAGTTCATTGCAGAGCGCTACCACACATCAGAGGACTTACTCATCGCCATTAACACCGCAAAGGTGGTGCACAACGCAAAAGCGCACACCGCACTCAAGGTGCCCAACATCCAGCCATTCCGAATCGAGAACCTGAAGCACGGACGAACCCACAAGAGCGAGGAAAGCCTGAGCGCCCAACGCGTCGTCGTGGATACCAAGGTGAAACAGGTCTACGTCTATAAACTCATCCTGCCGACCGTACAGGAAAATGCCGACGGCACAACCAAGGTGACCAAAGCAAGGCCACAGCTCGTTGCCAGCTTTCCCATCACACCCGGTAAACCCCGCTTCATCCCGATTGGTATCTGGAATCTGAAAAACAGTGTGGAGCTGCCAACCTGGCGGTACGACAAGAAGCTTCTAGAAACAGGGGTACGCGGGAAACATTATCTCACCATACCTGCCGGCCCCAATAATCCGGTAGGTGTGATCTGGAACGGTCTGTCCAAATCCGGCATCGGTATCCACGGCACCAACAACCCGCGCACGATCGGCAGAGCACGCTCCGCCGGCTGTATCCGGCTATCCAACTGGGACGCCGTCCGTTTTCCCAACCTCGTCAGGCCTGGCGCGATCGTGGAGGTGAAGTAACTCGTTAGTCGAGAGTTACTTATAGACTATTGCCCTGCAGGTTTTCCTGTTTTCCGATCCATCTTCGGGCCGTTTTCAGGCTTCTTGAGTGCATTGATCTCCTCGGGCGTGGTCAACAAATCCGCCTTACGGTGGCCCGCCCAAGCAATCCCCCGAAGCAGGATGGCACGGTACTGGGGAATACTGAATGTGGCATGCCAATGCCCGGGGATGGATGAGAACGTGCGCGATTTGCCTTCCTCGAGCGACCATATCTGCGGGCTACCCGGGGCGTGCTTGCAGTTCGTTTTGGCAAGAACCTGCGCCTTGGGGTGAAAATGCAGTTTCCAGTAGATTTCATCGTCCAGCTCGAAGTTCCCAGCACCCTTCGATACCGGATGATCCTTATCAGAGTAGGAAAGGTCAAAGTGCCCCTCAAACCACCTCGAATGCTTATGCTCCCAGGCACCTCCGGTGACGGTCTTGAACCAGTGGGCATCATTGCCACACACAGCATCGTGAATAAATACCAGCCCGCCGCCACGTTTCCTGAACCTGGCCAGCGCCGCCCGCTCCTCGGGTTTCATGCTCCCAGCATTCGCCGCATAAAAAACAATCACATCCGCCTTTTTCATCTGGTCATCCGTTGGGAATGCCAGGGCGCCATCGACCACGGCACCACGTTCCTTGAGTAATTTGCTCCAATCCTTGAGGAAAGCCGGATGGTCGTGCGCACCCGGACCATGGGTTTTTTTCCCGGCACGAATAAACACACTCAAGGGCTCAGCCGCGGCAAATGGCAGAACCAAACATGCAACCAGGGTAAAAAATAGGAACTTCATCATGACTAAGTGGATACGCTATTCCATGAGGCTATCTGCCAAAATTTCCCAAGTCAGGAAAAAAAGATCGCAGAATACTCGCGCGGGGCTTTACAAGTGGGGCGATCCCGTCATAAATCCTACAAATTTAGCACCACCTGATGCCCAAGGACACAACGATTGAAAAAATTCTGGTGATCGGCTCCGGCCCGATCGTGATTGGTCAAGGATGTGAGTTCGACTACTCTGGCGTTCAAGCGTGTAAGGCGCTACGCGAAGAGGGATACGAAGTCATCCTCGTGAACTCCAATCCGGCGACCATCATGACCGACCCGGAATTCGCGCCTCGAACCTACATCGAGCCCATTACACCCGAGGTCGTCGAAAAGATCATCATCCGCGAAAAACCCGATGCCCTGTTGCCAACGCTCGGTGGCCAGACCGCACTCAACACCTCGATGGATCTGTTTAAGGCAGGCACGCTGGAAAAACACGGCGTGCGAATGATCGGTGCCAATGCCGATGCCATCGACAAAGG
>JARFPV010000256.1 GCA_029288115.1 Akkermansiaceae bacterium
ACCTTTGGGAAGTTGTCGCGGACTTCGATCATGCTCGAATATCCATCAGCGGTATTCCTGAGACCCTTCAGATAGAAACCAGGCAAGCACACCCTGAATTTGAAGGTTTTCACGGCCTGTTTTCCGAAGGGCAAACGAATCTTGAAGAATTGCCCCTCATGCTCTACTCTCTGGCAAACCTAGCTAAACTGGCTAATGAGACCGAATCTGCCCAAGTTCAGCATGCCTTGGAAGCAAAGCACCAACGCCTGATTACTACGCTACTCAATCACCACTCCTGAAAAATTCTTATGTCCAGCCCACTCGCAATTCACGGGGGAGCTCCCGTGCGCACCAAATTATTTCCCGCCCATAACTTTATCGGTGAAGAAGAAAAAGAAGCCGCTCATCGCGCGCTCAACTCAGGAAACCTCTCACAATTCATCGGAGGATGGCATGACGACTTCTTCGGCGGACCCGAAATCAAACGTTTTGAAAAAGCATGGTGCGACTACACAGGTGCCAAACACGCGGTATCGGTCAACTCCAATACATCTGGATTGTGTGCTGCTGTGGGTGCTGCTGACGTAGGCCCCGGCGACGAAGTGCTCGTGGTCCCCTACACCATGGTCGCGACAGCTACCGCCATCGTAACCTACAATGCGGTTCCCGTGTTTGTTGATATCGACCCCGAGACCTTCTGCATGGACACCGAGGACATGAAACGCAAGATCACCCCGCGCACTAAAGCAATCATGGTGGTGGATCTGTTCGGTCATCCGGCTGACATGGATACCATCATGGAAGTCGCCAAACAGCATGACCTGATCGTGATAGAAGACTCAGCGCAGTCTCCTGGTGGCACATACAAGGGCAGAAAAGTCGGGACGCTCGCGCATATGACTATTTTCAGTCTCAACTACCACAAGCATATTCATTGTGGCGAGGGTGGCGTTGTCATGACTGACGACGATGAGCTCTGCACTCGCTTACAACTGATCCGCAACCACGGTGAAGCGGTCGTTCCTGACATCAAAGTAAAGAATCTGAGCAATACTTTTGGCTGGAACCTAAGACTAACAGAAATATCTGCTGCCATAGGGACCGCACAGCTTGCCAAGCTAGATGGTCTGCTCGACCATCGGATTGAGAATGCTAACTTCCTCAATGAGGAATTAGGTAAGATTCCCGGAATCACTCCACCTGTCGTGAAATATGACTCTAAGCACAGCTACTATGTGCAGTCGTTCATGTACGATGCGGAACTCGTGGGGGTGCCTAGGGACACTTTCGTGGAAGCAGTTTCGGCTGAAATACCCTTACCCGAAGACCGTGAGTTCCCGTTAATATCTCCCGGTTATGTCACTCCGATCTATCTGCTGCCGATGTACCAGCAAAAAATCGCCTACGGGAAAAACCACTATCCTTTCGAGGGCGATCATTATGAGGGCGAGGCAAATTATGCCCCCGGTTGCTGTCCGGTCACAGAAAAAGTCAACGCGCAGATCATTACCACTGAGTTCATGAGACCGCCTTGCACCCTTGAGGACATGAAAGACGTGGTAGATGCCTTCAACAAGGTTTACACCCACCGCGACACACTCCGTTAGAGTCCGCACCATTGAAACCCAATTCCATAGTCGCAGTTGCCAGTGATGCGGGTGGCGCTCGCGCGCTTCTCCCTGTGCTAGAACATGCGGCAACACACGGCCATGAGGTAACAGCTCTGTTTTCAGGCCACTCCGCTGGATTTTTGGACAGCCTACCTGCTGAAATTGAAACGAAGGTGATTACCGACTCCCTGAGTTCAGAGCATTGTCAGCACATCCTAGCAAAACCGGAAACTGATTTACTGTTTTCCGCGTGCGGTCTTTACAACTCGATTGAGCACACGATGCGCACCGCCGCCAGAAAAGAAAACATCCCGATTCTGGGCATGTTAGATTCGTGGCACAATTACAGCGAACGATTCACACGTGAGGGTAGCCATACCGTATGGCCTGACTGGATCTGCGCGATAGATGAGACTAGCCAAGCTGGCATGGTGAAGGCAGGCTTTCCTGCCGAACAAATCACTGTCACCGGTCACCCGGATCTAGAGAAAACCAATAGGCAATTGGTTTCCAACCGTGAGCAATGGCGTCGTTCGATCCGCAGAGAAATCGGCCACCCTGATGACGAGGTCCTCTATATTTTTCTTACGGATCCATTCTACTTCGGCACAAAAAAGGATCACTACACTGGTCCGGGTGCAATTATGAAACAGGATGGATCACCGCTCTACGGCTACACAACGGAGGATATTCTTCCGGAGGTAACAATGGCATTGTCCACGGCATTGAAGCAGTCCGGTCAACACGCCCAACTGGTCATCCGCCCGCATCCTTCTGAGTGGCAGCAGCCTTTGCATGACTATGTGGAGACATTCCACCATCCGAACCTGACGTTAAAAGTCGATGTAAGCCACAGCACACCTGAGTGGCTTGCTGCCGCTGATGGGGTATTCGGAATGATGACGATTGCATTACTCCACTCTGCCTTTCTTCAACAACCGACCCTCAGTGTGCAAATTGGACTAAATGCCAGTGGAGAGGCTGACCCCTGCGTAGCCTCGCAGCTTGGCTACGTGCCTCTGATTACCGACACGCAAGAGCTTCGACAAGCATGCGATCAATTGATAAAAACACCTCAGGAACTACTTCCCGGCACGATGGGGCACAGCATCCCCTTGGAAGGAAGTACAGAACACGTCTACCAGATTATAAAGCAACTCATCAAATCATCACCTCATGCAGTCTAGCACCACTATCCAGGATGAGAGCATTCAGCTTGTCCCGTTTACTCCTGAGCATATCAGTGATGACTACATAAGCTGGCTCAACGACAAGCAACTGATGCATTTTTCCCGCCAAAAGTATTTCACGCATACGTCGGAATCCTCAATGGCCTATTTAAAAAGCTTCGAGAACAGTGCGAATGAATTTTGGGCTATCGAACTCAAGGAAAACCGCCAGTGTATTGGCA
>JARFPV010000258.1 GCA_029288115.1 Akkermansiaceae bacterium
CCTTGGCTGGATTCCCTTCGGCGGCTTCGTGGCTCTCCCGCAACTGGTCACCATGGAGAAAATCGAAGGTGACAACATGACCGACAAACCCCTACCTCCCGCTAAGCCCATCGACAAAATTATCGTCGCCTTCGCGGGGCCCCTGTTTTCCTTCCTGCTAGCTGTGGTCACCGCCTTCGCCGTCTGGGGCACCGGCAAGCCGTCCTTCAAGTTGAACAGCACTACCGTGGGATACATTGACGCCTCCAAACCCGCCGCCAAAGCTGAACCATCCTTCAAAGAGGGTGATAAAATCATCGCCGTCAATGGCGTAGAGGTCGACCGATGGTTGGGCGACACCGACACCGGTGTCCGTGAGAATATCATGCTCAGTGAAGGTGAAAAAATCACCTTTACCGTGATGCGAGAAGGTGTTGCCGAGCCTATCGACGTGAAGAGTGGCTACAAGATTCCCGACAGCGCTTGGTATGACCGCCGCGCTATGCGTCAAGTAGGCATTATCATGGGTGCCCGAACATACGCTGGGAAAGTGTTGGAAAACAGCCCCGCAGCAGAAGCCGGCATCCTGGAAAATGACGAAATCCTCAGCGTCAACGGCAAAAAAGCCCACACTTTCCAACACATCGTTGATGCGGAAAAATCCGGCAAACCGGCAACATTGATCATCAGACGGGGCGAAGAAGAAAAAACCGTCACACTAACAGCTCGCAAACCCTTGAAACCTGAAAACGCCGATCCCTCATTTGGATTTTTACCCGGAGCAGACCCAGATCTCGTGGAGTCCACCATACTCTACCCGACGCCCAGTGAGCAGATCAAGCACAGCGCGGGTATCATGTACACCACCATTACCAAGGTAATTTCCAAGGACTCGGACGTTGGCGTACAACACCTCGCAGGTCCCATTGGGATTGGCAAAGGATACTACCAAATGCTCACCTCGCCGAACGGCTGGAAGCTAGCACTTGCCTTCACGGTGTTGTTCAACATCAACCTCGCCATCCTAAACATGCTCCCCTTCCCTGTGCTTGATGGCGGACACATCACACTCTCCATCCTAGAAATCATTGCTAGACGACCCGTCCATGCGAAAGTCTTGGAGGTTATTCAAACCGCCTTTGTGCTGATGATCTTCGGCCTCTTCCTGTTCATCACATCCAAAGATATCGGCTCATTCTTTGTCGGGGAAAAAGAGGATCCGACCCCCGTATTCGAAAAGGTCGAATCAGTGGACTGACCCCAGTTCATACAGGTGAAGCCGGCCAGAGGTCGGCTGCACGTCTCCTCCGCTATAGCCCCACCTGCCGGACAGCCTCATAGAGGACAATCCCCACAGAGGTCGCCAGATTCAGGCTGCGGGTGCCGTTTTCCACCATGGGAACGGTCAGTGTGTGCTCATGGTTCTTTTCTAACAAGCTTTCGGGAAGCCCCTTGGTTTCACAACCAAACACGAGGTAGTCACCATCTCGGAACTCCATATCCCAATGCGGGTTCTTTGATTTAGTGGTGAGATAAAATTTGCGTTCCTCAGACGTCTCGGCTGCAAACTCATCCCAGCTTTCCCAGACTTGCAGGTCAACGTCCTTCCAGTAATCCAGGCCAACACGCCGCACCTGCCGGTCATCGAGCGAGAACCCGAGCGGCTTGACAAGATGGAGGCGGGCTCCAGTTGCGAGACACAACCTTCCCGCCGCACCGGTATTGTGCGGAATTTCAGGAGTGACGAGCACTACGTTAATCATGGGTATGAGTAGGCGCTATCTATGCCACGCGATCAAGCACGGATGTATTATTGATTCCATGACTGACAATGGAAATGATTCATGTTATGGGCGTTGTGATCCATCAACACACATCATGAAAAAACGCATACTCATTGCCACACTAGGCGGCGCACTCATCGCCTTCATTTGGGGGTTTGTTTCGTGGTCGGTCCTACCGTGGCACACACCCAAGGCTTTCAACAATAACAAGGAAATCGCCAAGGTGATTCAAGAAAATGTGGATGATCACGGGATGTATATGGTTCCACCGCACAAGGAAGACGGGCAACCCAATGTCGACGCCATTACTGAGGGCCCATTTGTTTATGCAATCGTCAGACCCGGTAAGCTTGAGGGATGGGACATGCTCAAACCAATGGCACTGAATTTTGGCGTGAACCTTTTTTTAGCCCTCACTCTGGCAATCATCATGGCGCGCCGAAGTCATTACACTTCCAAACTGATGGTTGGTTTTCTGTTCGGTCTGTTCGCCGGCATCACCGCTTCCCTCCCTCTGGCCATCTGGATGGAGCTTCCCACATTGGAAACTACCGCACGGCTATGCGATCCTGTCATTTCATGGACCCTCGCGGCCATTGTAATGGGCACCCTCGTGAAGAAACCAAAACGACGAATTTTCTCTTCCTGACGAAGTGCGTCAGCCGCTCGCCTCCAGACTTGCGCAACGACGCAACCGAGATCACAATGCCGCCGCGTCAAGGACGCATTCCCTATGGACATCAGCAACGAAACTCCTCGCCACATTGCCATCATCATGGACGGCAACGGCAGATGGGCAAACGCCCGCGGGCTCCCGCGTGCAGATGGCCATCGCGCCGGTGCGGAGTCAGTTCGCGAAGCCGTGGAAACGTGCCGCCAGCTCGGTGTTGATTATCTCACTCTTTACGCATTTTCCTCAGAAAACTGGAATCGGCCCAAAAAGGAAATCAACGCACTGATGGACTTGCTGGAAAGGTTCCTGCGCGAGAAGCTACCGGAAATGCTCAAGCAGAACGTGCGATTCCACGCCATAGGCAAGCTCGATGCACTACCACCCAAGTGCCGCAAACAAATCGACCGCGCAATCACGAGCACGGCGGAGAATACCGGGCTAAACCTCATACTGGCACTCTCATACGGGTCACGGGAAGAAATCACCGACGCCGCACGTGAGCTCGCCAGCAAGGCCGCAGCAGGTGAGATCGACCCCGCAAGCATCGACAACGAAGTCTTCTCCCAACACCTTTACACCAAAGACATTCCTGACCCCGATCTCCTCATCCGCACCTCGGGAGAGCTACGTATTTCCAACTTTCTTCTCTGGCAGATTTCCTATTCGGAAATTGTCATCAGCCCAAAATTCTGGCCGGACTTCAAAAATGCGGATCTGCGGGCAGCTGTCGAAGAATACGCTCGTCGCCACCGCCGTTTCGGCACAGTCTAACAACCATTTCCCCGCCTGCTGTGCCAGACGCATCTCCAGAACAAACACTGCTGCTCGTTGACACTGACCTCGACTACCTAGAGTGGGCGACCAAGCACCTGCAGGCCAAGGGACTTCGCATCTTGCGCTGTGACCACGCTGAAAAGGCGGCCAAGGTCTGTGACACCACCGATGTTGATCTAGTCATCGCAGACCTCGCACTTCAGCCGTTTGATGGACTGACCCTATTGAGCCGTATTCGTGCCGCCCACCCAGGGACCATGATCATTCTAACAGCCGGATTCCCAACAACGGCTCAAATCATCGAGGCCACTCAGCTTGGTGCACAGGACATTCTACGAAAGGAGTCACTCACCTTTGAGTTACGCCCAATCGTTGAAAATGCATTACAGGCATTTGAGCAGCGGCGTACAGCCAATGACGAAGGCACCATGGGCCAGACCATCGACGCCCGGGTCAAAATCATTGGTAACTCCCGTCCACTCCAGGATGTTTTCAAAATCGTTGGCCGGGTCGCGCGAACCGATGCCCCGGTACTCGTTTCAGGTGAGAGTGGCACGGGCAAAGAACTCGTCGCCAATGCAATCCACGAGTATTCGCCACGTGCCAAAAGCCAATGCATTGCCATCAACTGCGGAGCCATCCCTGAAAACTTGTTAGAATCTGAACTTTTCGGTCACGAGAAAGGAGCTTTTACCGGCGCCATCCAGCAGCGCGCCGGATTGTTTGAGCAGTGCGACGGCGGCACTCTGTTTCTTGATGAGATAGGTGACATGCCGGCACCGGTTCAGGTCAAACTTCTGCGCGTCCTTCAAGACGGCACCTTCAGCCGGGTCGGCAGTAATGAAACTCAGAAGTCCGACGTCCGCATTGTCGCCGCAACTAACAAAAACCTCGCCGAGGAAGTCTCCCGTGGAAATTTCCGGGAAGATCTATTTTACCGGCTCAATGTGGTGGAAATCCATCTGCCGCCACTTCGTGCACGGGCCGAAGACATCCCACTGCTTGCAGAGCATTTCCTTCGCCTTACGATCAAACGCAACGGCATGACACCGGTCAAGCTCAGCAGCGAAGCGATCGAGCACCTCCAAGAACACTCATGGCCGGGGAACGTACGCGAGCTTGAAAACACGATCGCCCGCGCCTGCGCTCTGGCAACCAACGATGTCCTGCTACCAGCCGACATCGAATTCACTCGCCGCATCACTCAGTCCGAGGATGCGACTACGGATAGAGCGATCGCACATCTCCGCTCTGTCGCGCCCGATGGCGTCGAATTTTCAAAATGGTTGGCAGAACAACTCGGTGAGAAATCGGGTAGCGTTTAATCCGTTTTAGGAATCTGCAAGAAGAAGATCATCTTCTCCTTCTCATAAAAAACACCACACCCCCTAGGGCAAGTATGGCAGCCGCCGACGGCTCGGGAACGGTCGTAATCGTAAGCACCGGAGGAGCAATCAGAGACACGCCTGATCCCACCACATTTGAGTGCGCGAAGAGCAGCTCATCCGGCTCATCGACTTCTGGCTCTTCTGAAAATGATGCCATAAACCCAGTAATAGCGACCTCACCCCCAAGGTGCGCGTTGAGAAATGCTATACCGGTGCTGTTGAGAGCGTAGGGCTTGGCAATACCATCATCATCACCCGGTCCAAAATCCACAGGATCGATGATTTCCGGAGCAGTACCAATTTCTCCGAAGATGGGCGCGGCTTCCAATGGCGTCAGTCCGGTATCCTTAAACATCGCTGCCGGCACACTCGTCCCCGAGACCACCCAGGTCTCCATAGGCTCGTCGGCAATCAACCCGCCAAACGGAAGGATCAGCTTGAGCTCCGCTGAGGTGATCGGCACAGTGACACTACTAAGATCAAATATGAAAAAATGCCGTCTTTCGGGAGTGCGAGGGAAACCCGGCGTGGTTCCATATCCGATGAAGTAATTTTGAAACGTTGGCGAGTTATCAAGTGAACCATCGGCGTAAAAACCGCCCGTCTGGTCAAGGCTGATGTCCATGGTGGCAGCCGTTGCCTCGTTCGTGTAGCTCTGTGCCATTATTAGCACCGCACAGATGATGCCTATTTGTCGAGTTTTCACAGTTCTACCATCGTGGCCAATGACTCTGGATGCGTCAACCTATCAATTTACAGTGTGCAGATAGTAAACGAGGCATTTTAAATCATTTTTTATACTGTGTTTAGAAATGTGTTTCACGTTTGAAGGCAATTTTTATTTACCCACGCTTTCCATCGTGCCCATCATGCAGTGCTCGGAAAAATTTCAGGGGCATTACCTTGTACTGCACCGAGACAACCATGCACAACCCACAGAGCCATGCATACGAACACACACCTCCATACCTCACTCACAGCAATCTTCTGCTGCATTTGCCTCGTCCTGACATCGGCAACTACCTCTGCCATTTCGTTCTCGATTGATGCCACAAGCCCAACCCCAGCCCCTCCCGATGATATTCTTATGCCCGGACCTGCCCTCATCCTACCGGGTCTATCGGGATTCGATGTCAACGGCATCTCTTACGGTCATGCACACACAAGCTTTCCCCTTGTAGCAGGGTTCGGTTTCAGTGTGGATCGTGTATCCGGCGGTATCCCTGGGAGCGCCACATTTGTGGAAAGCGGTGGCGGCCCGACCTTTGGAGAACAATCCGCCGACATCTATTCCGCCACAGTTGCCGTGCCTGGAACCAATACTATGGCGTTCGATGGCGATGGACTTTTCCCACCGGGTGCTGGCGGTCCGGCACTAGGACTGATTGAAGTGGTGGGAGGTCCGCCCACAGATAATCTGGATGCGCTCGACCTACGTGGCCCTCCTCCTATCGGTGTTATTTTCTGGACGGCGGATGCTATCACCCTACCTGGGAGCTCTGCTGACATTTTTATCACCCCAGCGGGACCGGGCTACACCGCCGCACCACCCGCTTATGTCTTGGCAGGTACACTCGGTCTTGGCGCCGCAGATGACATCGACGCCCTTGTCGTCTTTGACGATGGCGATGGCATATATGGAGCAGCGGACACGATTCTGCTTTCCCTCGCGCCTGGCTCACCGTCGCTTCCCGGATTGGCCGCCGGACCGGGTGACATCCTCGTCGCTTCTGGCGGCGGGGCCATTACCGGCACTTACGCCCCGGCTGGAGCACTTGGACTCACCCCGGGGGACAACCTAAACGCACTTGATGTTCACTTCATACCCGAGCCCTCCTCACTACTATTATTAGGTATAGGGATCTCCATTCTGATGATGTCGCACCGGAGGTGGCTACCGTGTTAGCTCATTACTTCTGCAGCTGGTTCAACGTGTAGTAAAAGACTGCATTTGCCAAAGGCGATCCGTCTTTGGCCTTGATGCCCTTGAATCTTATTTCATACACGCGCAGGGGTTCGAGTTTCTGCACATCAATCTTGAGTTTGTTGGCATTGGAACCGAAGAAGGTGACTTTCTCATCCCGTTGATCGAGCATCGGCCCTCCATAAATCCACTTGGATTCATACCGGAACGAGCGGACGCTGCATGCATCGGAAGCCAATTCGCCCAGCTCTTTGGTAAACTTGAGCGTAAAGCCACCTTTTTCCAGCGCGATGCCGTGCACGTCAAATGGTGTTGTGCCACTCCACGTAATCCTTTGCACACCCTCGGCGAGTTTACCCCAACCTCGGACCGTGTGACCGGTGAAGAGCGTTTTTCCGTCGGCTGAAAACACAGCACGGTTTCCTCCGGAAAGTAATCCCTGTCCATTGATAAAATGGGTGCATGAACCCTGATACTCACCATTGACTTTATCTAACATGATTCGGGTGATTCTACTGCTATTATTATCAAGCAGCAACATCTGCCCGGCAAACGGCCCAAAGCCTTCAGGAATTTCTACCGGCTCACTTGCCGAGCGGTTCATTTCCTTGTGCGGAAGCAAAACTGCGGGACGGGTGCGCATGGCATCGATCTCTTTCAGCGGCATCTTAAGTGGATCTTTCCCCTCTGGCCATTTTGGATCCCAGACGAGGCTCGACGGGTGCCCGTAAAAATTTCCTTTTCTCACATGGTATAGCGGTGTGGTTGCTCTCCAGTCGCCTTGGTTGTCACCGCACCAGATATTTCCTTTCGAATCGCGCATGATGCCATTGTGCATGCGGAAACCACTTGCGAATGGCGTGACCTTTCCGTCTTTGCTGTAATGCATCACCCAGCCTTTCCATTGCACGCCGGAGAAGTTTCTGCCACGACGACCTATTTTGGAATAATTGCCACGCACGTGGTGGAATGTAGGCCCGTTGTGTGACGCTGTACCAACTGCAATATAGTAGCCACCTTTTCCGTCGGGACAAATTTCATTGGTCTCGTGGTAGTTTCCACTCACACCCCAGGCATCGGTCATGGTGCGGTAACTATCGGCCGTGCCATCACCATCGGTATCCTTCACCTCGGTTAGCTCAGGCATCTGGCTAATGACAATATGGCCAGGCGCGACTACCTCCATGCCGCAAGCGTTGTGAAAACCTGAAGCAAAATGTTTCCACTGGAATTTTTTGGCGTCAGCAACTGGCTTCGCCATCAGCACATCACCACGCCTTAGCGCAACGTAGAGCGTACCCTCGGAATCAAACTGCACCGCCCCTACTTCCGGCGGCAATTCTTTGGGAAGATCCACGGTTTCCACCTTCCAGTAGTCGGTTGAATACACCAGCGAGGAGCTGATTGTTAGAAAAACAATCGACAGCACCCGTGCGGCAAACGAAATGGATTTTAAATAATTCATTGGGTTATTATTTGAGTGTTTTGATGTAAAGCAACAGAGCCTGATACTCGTCCTTTTTGAGTTGATATGGAGGCATGTAGTTCTCTGGATATCCGTCAACGACCTTGGCATTCGGGTTGCGGATCGACTCCAGAATGTAGGCATCGTCAGCAAGCGCCGGCTTGTTGGCTCCTTTGATTTTGCGCTCCTTGCCATGTATACCTAACAGGCTTGGCCCATGGCTTTTAGATCCATCAAGTGAGTGACAGGTGACACAGGCCATGGCAGCAAACACACGCTTCCCGGATTCAGCATTCACTCCACCCTTGAGTAGGTTTTTATTAGGTGATCCTTCGTATTGTGCAATTTTTGAACCCTGTATGGTCACAATCAGCTCACTCGGGGAGACTTTTTTTACCGTATGACCGGGCAAGCTACTCTGGTAGCCAAGTTCACCACCGCCTTTGACTTTGTAACGAATGACCAAGTTGTGAGCAACATCCCCAGAGCTTACTTCACAAGCGATCTCAGCACTCCCAGCCGAGTAGGAAAAAATGATCCGTTTCCCAGTTTTCGTATAGCCAAGAAACTTTGGCGGCTCAGGCAAATCAGACAGGCTTTTACCACCCATTTGAACCGGATGCTTGCCACCCGCCTTGTAGAACATCGTGCCTACAAGATTGGGCACGTATCCGAACGACTGACGATTACCACGACTTGGGTCGCCCCAATAGTTCTGCATATCAAGAAATCCATTGTTCCAGACGTAAAGCAAACGGCATTCGACCGTATCCCAGCAATACGATAGCGCACTACCGTAATTCACTCCGATAGCGGCAGGCAATCCGTCGATTGGCTTGTATTCGCCGGGAACATCACTTCCTTTTTTTGCGCTATATCTCGGTGACTTCGCGCCACGTTCGTGACGACCTAACACCTCATCGCCTAAACTCGGATCCGGCATGAACGTGCGCAGAAGCAGAGGCTCTTCCGGAGAACCAAGTGGTCGGTTACCATAGGTGAGGGCTGTGCTGGGAAGACCTGAGGATTCTGCGATTACAGGCGCCACAGCAGCGGCCATCGTGAGAAGAAAAACGGATAGTCGTTTCATAGGATGTTCTTTAGACCCAAGTCTATACGCGACCAACCCGACCTTTATACAGCCTTTTTCCTTTATTTCTTCGGTAGCTTTCCCTCTTGATTGCAACGCTCAATACGACATGCTGATGACCACAATGAACCAGCATATCCAGCACCCAGTGATAGATGACCGCATGACGCGCCTCCGTCAACGTGACTGTCCAACATCCGAGTTCAGGACATACGTTCGCGAAATCGCACAGCTCATGGTGCCTGCTGTCACTGAAAACATGTTTACCCTGCCCGTGGAGGTCGAGACCCCTTTGGAAATCACCACAGGCAGAAAACTGGAACGTGAGATCGTGCTGGTGCCCATCCTCCGTGCCGGGCTGGGAATGCTTGAGGGCTTCCTCAATTTGCTACCTGACGCCTCCGTGGCACACATTGGCATGGAACGGGACGAAGAAACACTGCAACCGAGAAGCTACTACTTCAAAGCACCCACCGTCATAGGCGATGCCGATGTGATTGTCCTCGATCCCATGCTCGCCACTGGCGGGTCTGCTAGTGCCGCCATTTCAGAACTGAAGAACAATGGCGCAAAGCATATTCGATTTGTCTGCCTCGTTGCGGCTCCCGAAGGTGTGCAAACGATGAATAGCGCCCATCCCGATGTCCCCATTTACTACCCGGCACTGGATAGCCGCCTCAACGAACAAGGATACATCCTCCCCGGTCTCGGCGATGCTGGTGACCGCATCTTTGGCACCGTTCACCCGTAATTCAGATGCAACGCTGGGCTCTTATTCTGTTTGGCGTATTGATGCTTGCGCAATGCGGCAAAGAGGAAACCCCGGAAGCAGGAGTCACGCTCGATAAACACACCTATCATCAACCGATGATGGGCACGCGCTTTTCCATCGTGCTGTTTGCAGATGATAAGGAGACCGCAGATGCCACAGCCAAGAGGGCTTTCGAATATGCGGCAGAGGTTAACCGCGTGTGCTCAGACTACGATGCTACCAGCGAGCTGATGCAGCTCAACACTGCGCCAGCCAATGAGCCGTTCACGTGCAGCCCAATGCTTTTTGAGATCCTCCGCAAAGCACTCGACATTGCCGAACAAACCAAAGGCGCCTACGACCCGACACTCGGGTGGCATTCCTACAACTGGAGAATGGCACGGAAAAACAATACTCTTCCCACAGCTGTAGATATTGCCAAGGCGAAGG
>JARFPV010000270.1 GCA_029288115.1 Akkermansiaceae bacterium
CTACAATGCCGTAGAGCAGGGCACGCCGGTGTTTATTGGCTGACCGATTGGATATGCCCCAGCACACCCTGACAACCGTCGGTCAGTAAATCAGCCACAAATTCAAAACCATCGTCACCTCCGTAGTAGGGGTCTGGAACATCCGGAACCTGATGCTCTTCCAATGAACAGAAAGCAGTCATCTGCTTTACCTTGCTCATATGTTTTCCCTCTGGGTCAAGCTGCCGCACATTTTCCAAATTCTCTGTGTCCATGACAAGGATCAGATCGAAGTCATGAAAATCACGAGCTGCGAACTGCCTGCCACTTCCGGGATTGGGGATACCTCTCGTGGCTAAAACCCGAGTCATCCGCCTGTCGGGACTCTTTCCCGGATGGTAGTCGTGGGTGCCTGCGGAATCGATTTCTATATCGCCTCCGATTCCCGCCACCTGCGTCAGATGCCGCAAAATATTTTCACCTGCCGGAGAGCGGCAAATGTTCCCCAGGCAGACAAATAGCACTCTGAACGGCGTTCTTGGCATGATGAGAGGATCGTGTAGGATGATACCCGTGCTGGCAAGATTGTTACTGTGGTTGTGTCTGAGCTTGTCTGTCGTAGCGGCGGACAAAAAACCGAATGTATTTGTTCTGCTTAACGGTTCTCTTGATGTGATATCTCCGCAGCAGTTGTTTCGAGGTGCGGTGGCACTAGATGTAGAGGGGGTTAAAGGTGCAAAAGTGAGAGAGGCTAGCAAAAGTATCAGATTCTCTAAGGGGGCACCTGCCACAATCGCAGCCATACTATCTGGTGGGCAGCCACTTACCCTAGGTGTGATTAGCCAGCTCGACTGGCGCCGTAAACCTGTGCCGTATGATGCTATCTCGGCTCAGTATGTGCATGCCGGCTACACTACGATCTATTCAGGTGCTTGGGGATTGGGGTGTTCTTCACTCCATAGTCCGCAAGATAATGCTTTTTCCGAATGGGTAGAAGGGGTGGGGCTAGGCTCTGTAATGCACGGGCAACTGTTGAACCAAGATTGGAATACAAAGAGGTGGCAGGCGATCAACAGTTCACGAATGAGGAAAACAATGGAGAGGTTCTGGCAAGCAGCTTCACCAGTTTTCATGTTGAGTAACAACTTGAATAAAGAAGAGAGCGCGAAGATGGCAAAAGAAATGATTCAGTTTGCCAGACATCAGTGGAAGGCGCAGGGACGAGAGACTCACTTGATCATGCTTTCCGAGATAAGCACACAAGACGTTAAAGGTTCGTGGGGAGGTAATCAGAGTGGCGACTACTACCATTATCCTGCCTATGCGTGCTATTTTCATTTTGGTAAGGAAAATAATTTTCAGCGAGTTAAGAAGAGCTGGGACTTGGTGGAGACTGATTGGGAAATTCACCAACTGTTAAAAGTCATACTTAAGGAGCAAAAGCACTTGAGGCATGACTACAAGGTGTTCCACAAAGCCAGCTGGCCGATTAATGAATCTCCTGACAAGCATCGTCACCGTGACTCACTTGTCGTGGGCAAAGGATTCGCGCTGGTGGACGGCTTGCAGCTCTATCCAGCAACCAAGGAGATGCTTCCAGATTTGAGTAAGCCTCTGGATATTGCCAAGCACCAGAAACTTCAC
>JARFPV010000288.1 GCA_029288115.1 Akkermansiaceae bacterium
CCTCATCGACGAGTCCTGACTGCCGGGGAACGCCGAACTTTTCCCCATAGCAGGTTCTGACGTGTGCGATGGGTTCCATAAAATGCGGGCAAGAAAAGAGGGACAAGGCGTGATGCCCTGTCCCTCTGTGTTAATAACCAGACGATGTGATGAAAAGTCTGAAATGCTTTTGCAGGCTAGCGGACTTCGCCGGGACCCCAGTCGAAACCGAACTGAAGCCAGACGCTATCTTCGCTGCCATAGCCCTGGATTTGATCGTGGTTATACTGAAGTCGGATCAGGCCTTGGAGGTCATTTCCAAAGTCAAAACGCCTGGTTATTGATGGGGAAATGCGGTGACGTTCAGGCAACATAGGATCACGAACCCCCTGCAAATAATCGTATCGCAGGCCTGCTTCCCACCCCTCGATGAATTCAAAGAGAAGAGCGGTGGAGAAGCCGTAATCACTGAAGCTGCCATCATCCGTCTCCACATCACGCATCAACCATTCGTTGCGCCAGCGGAGTTGTTTACCGCCAGACTCCATCCCGTTCTCACGCCACGTGTAGGTAAAATCAGCACCGTAAATGCGCGTGGTTCTGTCAAAGCCGTTATCCCCCGTAAGAAAACTGGCCCCAGCTTGGAAGCGGTGGAAATCATTGGGACCGAAAACAGCCTGGTAGCGGATCGCAACGATGTTTTTTTCAGGGCGAGCCATCTCAGCGGCCTCATTGTGGCCATGCTCGTCATGGTCATCGTCATGGTCGTGGTCGTCGTCGTGGTCATCGTCGTGGTCATCGTCGTGGTCATCGTCGTGGTCATCGTCGTGGTCATCGTCGTGGTCATCGTCGTGTCCGTGAGCGTGATCATGGGCAACAGCAGAACCAAAGCCTATGCTCAGGGCGTCCTCCCAAGGTGTGGGAACCAGCCAGGTGATTTCTGTGCCGTCCACAGCAAAGCCGTCTTCGCCGAGGTAGCGAACATTCAGAAGGTTCGCGTCAGCGAAATCCCATGCATGCAGGTGGCGTGCATTCTGGTCGCCAATACGGGAAAGCACGCGACCTCCGCGGAGTTCAAAACCCCCAGGTAGATTCACAAGTTTGATGAAGCCTTCCTCGAACTCGGCATCGAAATCTTCGCCATCAATTTTGAAAATATTCACAGTGGCAAAACCTTTCACGAACTCTCCAATATGGAGGCTGGTGCCTATCTCGAATCCTTGGAAATTGAAATCATCTTGCGAGGGGTCGTGTCCGCCAAAGGCTTCCATGCCTTCAGGAATGGACGTATATCCATGGGCTGCCCGAAAGTGCAGTGTTGGCTCAAGTCGGATATTCGAGTCGCCATTGGCGGTTTCCACGGCAAGGGAGGAAGCCATCGCTGCGACCATTGAGAGCCCGAGCTTTGGTGAGAGTTTATTCATGCCGTATGTATTTTGTTTTTTCATGTTATGTGTGGTTGTGTGTAGTGGTTGGTTGTTAGAAAGAAGCATTGCCGCGGAATTTGCGGCTGGTTACGAAAATATAGGCGATTAGGAACAGGGCTCCCAAAACCAGCACGATTGCGGGCCCGGTGGGAATGTTCAGAGGAATGGAAATGATGACCGCCATCACAGCACCTACGCAGCCAACGATGCCGCCACCCCAGAACAGCCACTTGGTATCGTTGGTAAACAATGAGACGATGGCCCCGGGAACAACCAATAGACCGATCGAAAGAATAGGGCCAACCGCTTGGAAACTCGCCATTAGGGCAAAAATCATCAGTGCATAGAGAAGATAGTTCATCCAGCGCACACTCACTCCTTGGACGGAAGCGACATTGGGTTCAAACAGTGTCAGCAAGAGCGGCCTCATAAATAGGGTTGAGCTCATCAACGTGAAGCAAGCGATTCCGAAGAATACTTTCAGATCTGCGTCTCCCATCGTTTGAATGGTCCCGAAAAGCCACTGCTCCAAGTCTTGGGAGGTGTGGGCATAGGGGATCATCACCACGCCCAAAGCCACGGCGGCCGTGTAGAAGATCGCCAGTGCCGTGCTGTGAGGTAGCCTTGTGTGACGTGTGACGGCGATTGAGCCAAAGCCTACGACCAGAGAGGCTAGTAACGCACCCATAAATGCGCCCGCTTGGTTCAAAACACCGGTGATCAGCACGACCACGACGATCCCAGGCAGCAATGTGTGGCTCAGGGCGCTCAGCGCCAGGGAGCTGCGCCTCAGCAGGACAAACCCACTGACGAATCCATTGGTAAAGCCAATCAGGGCCGCCGCAGCCAACGCTCTGCGGAAGAATGGCATATCTAACATTTCCAGGAGTTCAGACATGGGTTGTATTCTGGAATGTGAGGCTGAGGTTTTCTTCAGTAAGTGTGTCTTCGCAGTCGCCGAATGCAATCACACGGCGGTTCAGGAGCAGAACCTGATCGAAAATGTCGGCGAGTGTGTTGATGTCGTGATGAGAGGCGATCACCAGCCGGTTCTCCATGGTCAGCTTGCGTAACAGGCGGGTGAGGTTGGCGGTATGTTCACGGTCAAGCCCTGTGAACGGTTCGTCTAACAGTAACAGGTGGGCTTCCTGAGCCACAGCCCGTGCAATAAACGCACGTTGCTTTTGCCCTCCAGACAACTCGCTGATCTGGCGTTTCGCCAGCTCACCATTCATTTCCATCAGGTCGAGCGCTTGCTCTACGGCTAAGTCATCTTTTTCCGTGAATTTTCTCCAAGGACCGAGCTGTGAATACCTGCCCATCTCAACTACCCCGCGCACTGTAATAGGGAAGTCCCAGTTGACTTCGTCGTGTTGTGGGAGATAGGCGAACTCTCCTCCGCGGCATTTGACGTTATCCTCGCCTGACCATGTGACTCGACCTTGTCTAGGTTTGATGAGAGCCGCAATGGACTTGAGTAGTGTGCTTTTTCCAGCGCCATTGGGGCCGACCAGGGCAAGACTACTTCCGCAGTGGGTTGTCAAATTGATGTCCTCCAGCACGGTATTGTGCCGATAGGCGACTTCGAGATGCTCGACGCGTAACTCGTGAGCCTGCCCGTCGGTGTGAGTGTGCTTGCAGCTACTCATGTGGGCTCCCTCCCGTCGTGTATTCGAAGGTTTCGTCGATTTCCTTGTAACCCGTGAAGTAGGCGTATGCCTGACTCTCTCCATGGCTGGGTGAGATGTTAATACGGACAAAATGCTGCGAATTTTCTGCTGGTTCCTCCGGCCAACGGACCTCCAGCCAGTAGGTCATCACGCTGTGAGCGATGATTTCGACACTGCCGTATGTCGGGTTTTCAGTGATTTTGGTAGACTGCAGGAGCACGTCGCCATCTCCCTCTGTTGCGGGTGCCTGTATCAGTTTATATGACAGGGGAGGCGAGGAAAAAACGAGTTCGACCTCGGCCTCAATTACTTCGGTTGAAGTCTCAGTCTGAGTGGCGGGTGCTATTGGGGTGGTAACGATCCCGAGGCCGATAAAGTGACTTCCAGCAAAACCAAGAGCTGTCAGGATAATCAGCAGTAACAATGCTTGGAATGGAGGTAAGCCTCGCATGAATCCAGGGGAATGTTGAAAATGAGAAGATTGGTAACCCAACTGTTAGTTGGCAAGAGCGGCGACGATCTTGGTCACGTTGCTCCGCATCATTTTTTCATAACTAGGTGAACCGTCGGCAATCAACGTGCCTCCCAGTTTGATGCCAGCTTCCTTGGAAATGATCTGCAGTGACTTGGGATTGGCTCGCAGTTCTGGAAAGACTGCTTTCACACCGTTTTTCCTTATCTCTGTAATGGCTTGGGCCTGATAGGTCGCGCTGGTCTTTTGCTGTGCGGTTAGTCCCATGACGGGCAGCGCTTTAAATCCATATTCCTTACAAAAATAGCCAAACGCAGCGTGCGCTGTACTGAGAACGCGATTTTTTCGCGGAATGCGGCTTACCTCACGTTTGATCCAGGAATGCAGTGCCGAGAGCCGTTTCGAATACGCTGCGGCATTTGCTTTGTAGGCCGCAGCATTGGTTGGATCGGCCATGGCGTATTCCTTGGCAATGACACGAGCCGCCTTTTGCATGTTGCTCACACGGTGCCACCAATGGGGATCGATCGATCCATGCGAGTGATTGGGGCAACAGACAAACATGCTGTCACGTCCACTGATTTTCTGGGATGGAATGGTTCTTCCTACCTCAACGACTTTGGAACTGCTTCCAAGTGTGCTTCTCAGCTTCCCGAGATAGGTCTCAAGATTCTTGCCACTGGCCAGATAGAGCCGCGCGCCCTTCGCCCTGAGCAGTGATTTGGGGGTTGGTTGAAAATGATGGGGGTCGGCATGAGGATCGATCAGCTGAACCACTTCCGCATGCTGCCCGGCTACTTGCCTTGCCACATCCGTAACCAGCGGATGCAGGGTGGCAACTTTCAGTCGTGATTGTGCTGTTCCGATGGACAGAGTCAGCAACAGCGAGATGGCAAATAACCCGATCAGTTTGTTCATGATGGAGGGGACGTTATTGCAATAAACACACTATTGCAAGTTTTTTGTGATAACGATTCAGGATTTCCTGATTATTTGCCGTTTGATCCCAGAGCTATAAAGCTTCACAGTGGTGCCGTGTTCACCCGTTTTGCCCCTTCACCAACAGGTCACCTGCATCTTGGCCACGTCTATGCAGCGAAATTTGCCAGTGACCTTGCGGCGAAAAACGCCGGACGTTTCCTGCTTCGTTTTGAGGACATTGATACCACACGTGTCAGAGAGGAATACTACCGGGAAATTGAGCATGACCTCCACTGGTTGGGCATCGAGTGGTCTGGCACTCCGATGAGGCAGCTCGATCGCATGCAGGCCTACAGTGATGCCTTGGAACAACTCAAGGCGATGGATGCCGTTTATCCCTGCTTCTGCACGCGCAGGGAAATCCAGAGCGAGATTGAGTCGATGACCCATGCACCCCACGGCCCCGAGGGGGCGCTCTACCCGGGGACTTGCCGCGCACTTCCACAGTCTGAAACGGAAGACCGGCTGGGGGCGGGGGATTTACACTGCTGGCGACTGAACGCATCCACGGCTGCCGAGTTGACAGACTCACTTGTCTTTCGGGATGAAACGCAGGGGAGCATTGTTGTTGATCCGTTTTTGTTAGGCGACGTCGTGCTCGCTCGCAAGGACATCGCCACCTCCTATCACCTCGCCGTAGTTGTCGATGACGCATATCAGGAAATCACCGACGTCACCCGCGGTGAGGATCTTCTCGCATCCACCCACGTGCATCGGATTCTTCAAGAATTATTGAATCTCCCTGAGCCTCAATACCACCACCATCGGCTTATTCTCGATGCCCAGGGCAAACGCCTCGCCAAACGTGACGATTCCCTGAGCATCAGCACCCTCCGGGAGCAGGGGAAATCGCCCGACGAAGTCCTCGCGATGCTGGCTTGATTCTTTTACACAACGTTTACACACGACAGGGAAATTTTAGCCTAGTTTCAGATCGTCAACAAAAGATGATCCTATGAAACGCAGAAACGTAATCAGAATTTTCGGCAGCACCGTCCTGACCGGTGCGCTCGCCCCGCGTGAGTTGTTTGGCCACTACCAGCACGCGCATCATTGGCACCCGCCTATCTTGCCGCATGTGCGCCGTCGTCCGCAGGTTTCAGCACCTGTCGAAGTCAGTGGAGTAGATGTGGCTGTCCGTATCAAGGGCCGCCTGGCAACCACGACGATGACCATGACACTCCATAACCCGGGGCATCTTCAGCAGGAGTCCGAAGTCCTTGTGCCTGTGCCAGCCAAGGCGACCATCCGTGAGTATGGCCTTGAGGGAGCCCAAGGAAAATTTCCGGCGAAATTACTGCCTCGCGATGAAGCACGAAAAATTTACGACGAGATCGTTCGCCGTTCCCTTGACCCTGTCTCTTATACACATCTCCGAG
>JARFPV010000300.1 GCA_029288115.1 Akkermansiaceae bacterium
TCTGCAGGGACTTAATCCCTTGGAAACTAGGCGACGTCCTTAATGAGAAGGTGTGACTTAAGGAAAATGCTCAATGCTAAATCACAAATCAAAAGATGGAAGTACCCACGGTAGGAGTCGAACCTACAACGCACCGGGTCTGAGCCGGCGTCCTCTCACCTATTGGGATACGTGGGTGTATAAAAAAGTATCTGCGGCTGGACTGCCTTCGTCCACTCAGGCTGTGCTAAAGTGCCGGAATCCTCCTCCGGATTCCATGTTTGAAGATGTTCGTGATGCACGAACAGCATGCACTCAAACCAGCAACTAACCGATTTTAAGTCGGTTGCCTCTCTCCAGTTGGGCTACGCAGACTATATAAAATACCGCCCTTAGAAATGGGCAGGTCTGGAAAATGGGGAATCGAAGAAGGAAGCTACTTCAGTAGTGGCGTCAGTGCCTTGTAGACATGTCTGGCGACAACGGCCTGCCCCTTGACGTTAGGATGAATACCGTCCGGTAGATTGAGCGATTTATCAGCGGCGACCCCATCCAATAAAAACTCAAGGTGGTGGATTTTTTTTTCTTCTGCTACGGATGAAAAGATCTTCTGGAACGCGTTGGTATAGTCTTTGCCCATGTTGTCGGGCATTTGCATGCCAGCAATGACAATTTTGGTTTCCGGGTGTTTTTCCTGAACAACATCAACGATGGATTCGAGGTTTGTCTGGCTGGCTTTGGGGGGGATGCCACGCAGGCCATCGTTGCCTCCGAGAGCAATCACTAACAAGTCCATGGGTTTCCTGGCGAGCACATGGATTCTCCGCAGGCCGCCGCTTGTGGTGTCCCCACTTAAGCCGGCATTGATGATTTGAATGTTATGGCCATCTGCTTGTGCGAGTTTTTGTATGAGTGCCGGATAGGCTTCTTCTTTTTTTAATCCATAGCCAGCAGTGATGCTATCGCCGAGAAAAACAACCCTCTTAGGGGTTTGCCCGGATGTTTGGGGCATCGAAACGGCTAATGCGCCGAGCAAAAGAATCCCGTGAAAAAATGAAGACGGTTTATGGAAAAGGTGTATCATGATGCATCCAACAGGATATATGGTGATTCGTTGAACGAACCAAGGATGGCTCACTGTAACCCGATCATAGGAATTGGCTAGAAGATCATGGCAACAAAATTTATTCTCAAGACAAACGAACTCACAAAAACCTATACCAGCGGAGATCATGAGCTTACGGTTCTGGATCGTGTTAGCATCAGCGTTCCGCAGGGTGAAACGGCTGCAATCGTTGGTCCCTCCGGTAGTGGAAAAACGACCTTGCTCGGGCTCTGTGCCGGGTTGGACCGCGCATCAAGCGGTGGAGTAGAACTGGATGGCCGTGATATTTTTGAATTAGGCGAGGATGACCGTGCCAGACTCCGCAGTGAATCAGTCGGTTTCGTTTTCCAGAATTTCCAGCTGATGCCTACGCTAACAGCTCTTGAAAATGTTCTTATCCCAGGCGAGTTGAGTGGCATGAATGGGGCAGCGCTGACCGAGCGTGCGACTGATCTGTTAAGCCGTGTTGGGCTTGGAGAACGAATGAGACATTACCCGAACCAGCTCTCAGGTGGTGAGCAGCAGCGGGTGGCGATCGCACGTGCCTTTATTCATCAGCCGAAGGTGTTGTTTGCTGATGAGCCGACGGGTAACCTTGACGAGGAAGCGAGTGAGATTGTCGAAAAAATGCTCTTTGATCTGAACCGTGAGCTTGGCACGGCGCTGGTGGTTGTGACCCATGATCTCGAGCTTGCTAAGAAGGCCGCCCACGTTTTCCGACTTAAAGGCGGCAAACTTGTCGAAAATACAAACCACTAAGTGACTCGATGTTTGGGATTATCCGACACCTCTGCGGCGCGTGGGCCTGGCAAATGGCCTGGCGTGACAGCCGTCCCGTACGTTGGCGGCTATTGATGTTTTCTGCGTCGATTATTTTTGGCGTTGCGGCGTTAGTGACCATTGGCTCGCTGCGTCAGAATCTCAATGACGCTGTTGGGTCGCAGGCAAAATCATTACTCGGCGCCGACTTGGTGTTGTCATCAAGGCAACCCTACACCAAGGAAACGGAATCACTGTTAGATGATCTCGCAAGAAAAGGTAGGGGGCAGGCAAGGGAGGTTTCATTTACGACCATGCTGAGTGTTGGGGATACAGCTACTCCGAAGCTCGTGAGTCTTCGAGGTCTGGATGGAGCGTTTCCGTTTTATGGGAACATTGTGACGACTCCTGCGGATGCGTGGCAGAGAGTTGGGAATGAGCCGGGCGTGGTAGTTGAGGCATCATTTCTCAAGAACATGAATGCCAAAGTCGGTGATATTGCAAAAATTGGTGATCTTGAGCTTCCGGTTCTGGGTGTGTTAGAACAGGCGCCGCCATCGGCATCGGGATTTGCTGCATTTTCACCAACGGTTCTTACGTCACTTGATGTGATCAAAAAATCCAACCTGACAGGAAACAAGAGCCTCGTATTTTATCGAACGTATTTCAAGTTTCCCAAGAAAGTGAATGTCCAGGCTTTGGTCAAAAAAAATGATGAACTGTTTCAGCAACAGCGATTGAGGCGCACAACTGCGAAACAACGCAGTGAAAATATCGAGAAGGCAATCAACAGGCTCTACACGTTCTTCAACCTGATCGGATTCAGCGCTCTCTTTCTGGGAGGGATTGGTGTTGCGGGCGCGATTCACATTCACATTTCCGAGAGGCTGCGGAGTGTCGCGACGTTGCGGTGCCTTGGTTGCTCATCAGCGCGTGCGTTTGCCGTTTACCTTATTCAGAGCATCGCCATGGGCATCATGGGTACGTTGGGTGGGGTTCTCATCGGTAGTGGGTTTGTATTCACCCTTGGGATGATCGTTGAAAACCTACCCGCAGGGATGCTTCCCTTTGCCGTGGAAATAGCTCCCACATGGTTTGAGATCATAAAAGCGAGTGCTGTCGGCGTGATGATCTGCATTAGTTTTGCAGTATTGCCACTTCTTGCCGTTAGGCGTGTAAGCCCGCTCGCGGCACTGCGACGTGAGCAGGTAGGTTTGCAAACATCAGCACGCGATCCGCTGCGCTGGATAGTCATACTCGGTTTGGTGGTTTTTGCTTTTCTACTGACATGGTGGGATACACAGGATTTAGCGAACGGATGGACAACATCCCTTGGGTATGTTGGGTTTCTTGTTGTGGCATTTCTTTTTCTAGCAGCCGTTGGTAAATTGCTGCGATGGGTGGCTAGGAAATTGGCACGACCATCCTGGCCGTTTGTCATCCGGCAGGGAATAGCCAGCTTGCACAGACCTAACAACCAAACCGGACTGTTCATGGTTTCTATAGGACTCGGGGTATTTCTTATTTTCACACTGATCCTGATGCAAAACATCCTCATGCAGTGGCTCGACCCAGTACGGATGAGCAATAAGCCGAATTTGTTTTTAGTGGATATACCACCTGAAGAAAAACAATCGGTTGAAAAATTGATCTCGGAGAATGGAGTTAAGTTGTTAGGTAATGCGCCTATTGTCCAGATGAGACTCACCGAAATCAAAGGCCGACCAGTTTCTGAATTGAACAAGCCCGCCACGGGTGAGCGGCCGATTCCGAAGTGGATTCTTAGACGTGAGTTCCGGTCGACTTTTCGCGAAACACTCACAGAGACAGAAAAACTCGTCGCAGGTGAATGGATTGGGGAGGCAGCGGGGCTCCAGCCAGACCATGCCATCCCGGTGAGTTTTGAGCAAAAGCTAGCCAATGATCTTGGGTTGAAACTGGGCGACGAGGTAACAATCTCCATCGAGGGATTTGGTGAGAGTAGAAAGCTACGGGTAACCAGTTTGCGAGAAGTCGACTGGCGCAGTATGAATCTCAATTTCTTTATCGTGTTTCCGAAAGGAGCGATCGATGAATATGTGTCGTTCAATGTATTGGCGGCGAACTCACCTAGTGACGACTCGAC
>JARFPV010000320.1 GCA_029288115.1 Akkermansiaceae bacterium
GAGGGTGCGGATCAGGGGGTTGATTCTGAGCAGTTGGCAGAAGCTGCGGAAAAGCTCGGTCTGACAGGGCCTCGCACCTGGTGGCTGACTACAGGTGACACAGCGAAGCAGCGCGGCTATATCAAAGACCAAATGAGGCTCGGCCTGGTTACTGAGCGGGGCGTCGGTATCAAATTCTGGTTCCCCTCGGCATTCTCAAACCTTTCTCCAGGATATGGTGACGTGGGGAAGTATAAATTTCCTTCACTGGTCGCACTGATTGATCGTGAGATGCATCTTCGTCAACGTTATGATTTTAAGGAGGTGCGTGATTATCAGGCGAAGGCTGAGGCAGAACTCAAAAAACGAACCGAGCTAAAAGACGAGGAAGGATTTGACAAGGTGCTGCACGCGGTCGATGAACTGAAGAAGACACTCTACGCCAATACTGAATTTGTGCTGAAAGAAACCCGAACAGGCAGCCAAGAATGAACGACAAAGCCAGAATAATCCGCATCTATTCCGTGGTGGCACTCATCTGTGTGCTCATCCTTGCCACGGCGTTTTACATCCGTAGCCAGCGGGTCGCCCCCGAGGTGGTGCCCTACTACTCAGAGGACAGCGAGTTTGAGTCCTTACTCACTTTGGAGAAGGATCTGGTGCTGAAAAACCAAGACGGCAATGAGGTGAAGATCTCTGACCTGAAGGGCAAGGTCTGGGCGTTTGCGCAGTTCTATGCAACTTGCCCGATGTGTGCCAAACGCAACAACCAGGGGCTCAAATCACTCTATCAGAAATTTAAGGACGTGCCGGATTTTCGTCTCGTCTGTATCACGGTGAATCCTGAGGAGGATGGTGTGGAGCAGATGAAAAGTTATGCCGAGGCACTTGATGCGGATTCATCAAACTGGTTGTTTTTAACAGGTGATGCAGAGGCCTTGAAAAGCTACATGGTCAGCGAAATGAAGTATGACCCGATCAAAAAACGTGAAGACCCAGAAGAAGCCGCTGCGAAAGGGGAGTTGATGCACAATATGTCCATCGCCGTTTATAACCGTGATCTCTCCATGGTCGGTCGTAAGGATCTATCCAGCGCCCGCGCCGACGGAGAGAAAGTCTATCAGGAAGTTGAAAAATCCCTGCACCAGATGATTGATGCGGTGATTAAGCAGAACTAGGACATGGAGTGCGGGTTTGTAACCCGCAACAACCTTTGTATTTCTTCCGCCGCAGGTTACAAACCTGCACTCCATAGCAAAACATTACCCATGCAACATGCCAGATTATTCAGAATATCTACAGCGCGAACCTGATATCGAACTGCAGCGCAAGCTCACCCGGGTGGCGTGGGTGGTGAGTGTGCTCATCTTCTCACTGGTCGCCGTGATGGGGCGGTACAAACTTGACGTGGGATGGGATCTTTCCTTTTTGCCGCCGGTTCACGCGGTGCTTAATTCATTGGTGACGATCTGCCTGCTGGTTGCATTTTTTGCGATCAAAAACAAGAACGTCACCTTGCATAAGCGTGCCATTGGTGCGGCGGTTATTTTTTCTGTGCTCTTTTTGCTTTGTTACGTCGCCTACCACGGCACCCAGCAGGAGGTAAGGTTTGGTGATCTGAATGGAGACAATGAGGTTGATGAGATTGAGAAAGCCAAGGCGGGTGTTGCTCGTACTGTTTACCTGCTTGTTCTCGCGACGCACGTTATCCTGGCAGCTGTTAGTTTGCCATTCATCCTGATTACTCTCTCGCTCGGATATACCAATCATTTTGCACGTCACAAAAAGATGGCACGCTGGGTGTTCCCGCTCTGGCTCTACGTCGCTGCCACCGGGCCGGTCTGCTACCTGTTGCTGAAGCCGTATTACTAACGGAATCGCTATGGGGTGCGGGTTTGTAACCCGCGGCATGCTGGGGAGTCGTATCCTGCTGCGGGTTGCAAACCCGCGCTCAATGGTGCCTACTGTTCCGTGCCAAGGTGCTGCTTGAAAAACAGAGCACGTTTCACGCGCATGTCCGGTCTGGCTCCGACTCCGTGGCCTGCTCCAGGAATCATCAGGTAGGTGAAAGTCTTGTCGGCTTTTAGTAGGGCGTCGACGAGTTGGGTGGTGGATGCCGGGTCAACATTCTTGTCGATTTCCCCCACGGTGAGCATGAGCGCGCCTTCCAGCTTGTGGGCATTGGTGACATTTGACTGTTCCGCATAATGGGGACCAACTGGCCAGTCCATCCATTGTTCGTTCCACCAGATTTTGTCCATGCGGTTGTCGTGGCAGCCGCAATCGGAGACGGCGGCTTTGTAAAAATCACCGTGATGGAGGATGGCGGCGGTGGAATTCTGGCCTCCAGCGGAACCGCCGTAGATGCCGACCCGTGAGGTGTCCATCCAGGGTCTGGTCTTGGCGGCTTCCTTGATCCATTTGATCCGATCGGGGAGTCCTGCATCGCCGAGGTTTTTATAGGAGAAGTGGGAGAAGTCGCGGTGGCGGTAATTGGTGCCAAGGGCGTCTAGCTGGACAACGACGAATCCCTCTTCAGCCAGATCACTTTCACTTCCGTGCCATGTGTGGAATTTTTTAGGAGTGTATGCAGATTGGGGGCCTGCGTAGATGTGTTCGATGATGGGGTATTTTTTTTTCGGGTCGAAGTTTGGTGGGGTGATGACGACGCCATGAACATCAAAGCGTCCGTTGCGATCCTTGCACACGAATCGTTCGGGGAGTTTTCTGCCTGAGCTGACCATTCGGGATGCATCTGCGCGGATGATTTCATGGATTTTCTTTCCGTCGCTGGTGCGGCGGAGCTCATGGACGGGTGGCTGGTCAACGCGCGACCAGGTATCGATGTAGTATTTCCCGTCAGGGGAGAAATTCAGATCGTGAGTGCCGTCCGCTGCAGTAAGAGCGGTGAGCCCTGAGCCATCGAATCCGATTCGGTACCAGTGGATGTGGTATGGGTCCTCGTCGGGGTTGACGCCGTTTGCGGTGAATGTGATTTCACGTTTTTGTTCGTCCACGTTGATCACCTTGCGAACCAGCCAGTTGCCTTTGGTGATCCGGTTCTTCACTTTGCCTGTTTTGGAGTCTAACAAATAGAGATGCCTCCAGCCATCACGTGAGCTTCCCCAGATGATCTCCTGTGTCTTATGAAGTTCCTTTCTGAAGCGAACGAAATAGACGTGGACATAGGTGTCGCTCTCCTCCTTGACCAAGGGTGTTTGTTCCCCTGATTTTGCATCCATCGCAATCAGGTAGTGCTTGCCGTAACCTCGCTCGATGAATTCATAAACCAACTTGTCGCCGGTTTTATTCCAGCGGGCGTGGTTAATGGACATGGCATTCTGGGTGAGTTTGCGATCCGGCTTGTGGGGAGACGCTTGATCGACCCCGAACAGGTGGGGCTCGCGGCGGTCGATTTTGTCGCCTGGTTTATCGTATCGAAACGTGTGGACCTTAGGCTGGAGTTGATCTTTGGGCGATGACTCGACGACGGTCACTTTGCGGCGATCTCCGGGTTCGCAATACTGGATGTAAAAGTGTGTCGACTGTGGATTCCAAGTGGGGGCACCCTCGTAATAGTGGTTTTTGTGTCCAGGTTTGGCGAGTGTGCGGGTTTTGCTTGTTTGGATGTTTGTTAGAAAAACGGAGCCATCCTTCACGAAGGCACGCCACTTGCCGTCGGGTGACTTTTCATGAGGTCGTGGGTTTTGTCGGGTGTCTTTTTTTGTCTTTGCTTTGTCTGCGACTTTCTTCGCACGGGAGAGCTTTGAATCTTCAAATCGATACCGATGTTTACCCATTTTAAACTCGACGGCTTTATCTCGCAGAGTGAGTTCTCGGAGTTGGAGCTGATCTGGATGAACATTTCGTTTCAGCTCTTTTTTGATCTCAGCGGCTAGCTTTGAGTGATTGAATGCCGGATTGGTTGAGTTGTTTTCGATATTGCCGATCATCCATTGCCATCCGGTTTTTTTATCTTTGCGGAACGTGTAGTGGGTTGAATTCTGTTGCCATCGAAATTCAGGGTTCAGGTTTTTCACCATCGAACGCGCACTGTGACTTGCCTTCGCCCAGCGCTGAGA
>JARFPV010000359.1 GCA_029288115.1 Akkermansiaceae bacterium
CTTCATGGCGACCATCCGGGCGGAGTGCTCGGAAGCACGTGCCTCAACAATCATCTGGTAAAGCTGGAAGTTGATGTAAAGCGGCAGTAGTTTATCAAGCACACCCTCGGCATCCGGTTCGAAAAGGTAATCACGTGACAAGGCTCCCTCTTTGTCGGTCTCATGAACAGAGTTTTCTCCAACACCCTCATAGGCCCTCCTCTCAGCCAGCGTGTCTGACTCGATGGGCAACAACTGGCTAACCCATGGCTCCTGGCGGAGGGTTGAAACAAAGTTGTTAAATGCCACCGTGATGCGGTCGTAGTCGCCCTCGAGGAACTTCTCAGTGACAAACTTGGCGATCGGTTTGGCGTCAGCAAACGGAACCGGATCGGTAACATGGAAATCAGCAATGAGGTTTCCACCGGACTTGGCAATCTGTTGGCGAAGCTTTTTACCTACTGTGATGTAGTCGGTGTCTTCCCCTGCCGAGGCACGCACCTTCTTAAGCAAGTTGGTGTTCAAGCCGCCACACAGCCCCTTGTCGGTGGAGATAATGAGCATCAGCTCCTTGCCACCCTCACGCTTCTCCAGCAGTGGATGGGCATCCTCGTCGGCATTGTCCTTGAGGTTGGTCAGGACATTATTCAAAGAGTCAGCATACTCACGGCCTGCGACCGCCTGGTCCTGGGCCTTTTTCATCTTGGCCGCAGCAACAAGCTCCATCGCCTTGGTGATTTGCGATGTGTTTTTAACCGACTTGATACGGCGGCGGATGTCGCGAAGGTTGGCCATTTAGAATGAATATTTAGTGATTGCAGAATGAAAAATTGGAAATTTACTTCCAGGTTCCTTTGAAGTCTTCAAGTGCAGACTTGAGCGACTCGTTGATCTCGTCACTCAGCGCCTTCTCATCGGCAATGGACTGGAGAACGTCAGACTTACGCTCCTCAAAGAAAGTCTCAAGGGCTGCCTGACACTCCTGCACGCGCTCTACTTCAACATCGTCGAAGTAGCCGTTCTGCATCGACCACAGCACAGCCACCTCCATAGCCATGGACTTGGGTGCATACTGGTTCTGCTTGAAGAGCTCAACAATGCGGGCACCACGGTCCAGCTTCTTCTTGGTGCCTTCATCGAGGTCAGAACCGAACTGGGCGAATGCCTGGAGCTCACGGAACTGGGCGAGGTCAAGCTTGGTAGTACCAGCAACCTTCTTGATTGCCTTGGTCTGCGCGGCTGATCCCACACGGGAAACCGAAAGACCAACGGAAATCGCCGGGCGGATACCTTGGTAAAAGAGGTCTGTTTCAAGGAAAATCTGACCGTCGGTAATGGAAATCACGTTCGTCGGAATGTATGCGGACACGTCACCAGCCTGGGTTTCGATGATAGGCAGCGCAGTGATCGAACCACCACCTTCAGACTCCGAAAGACGCGCAGAACGCTCAAGAAGACGTGAGTGCAGGTAGAAAACGTCACC
>JARFPV010000407.1 GCA_029288115.1 Akkermansiaceae bacterium
CGGAGATGTGTATAAGAGACAGCGGCATATCTGCGGGGCACTTCGGCGATTGTGAGAACAATAGCACGGAGAGATCGGAAGGAAATTAACCAAGGAACCTAACCTTAACCCAATAAAAAACAAAATGACTGCAACAGCAGAACTGGAAACTTTGATCGATTCAAAGTTCCGCGTATTCGAAGAAGGATCCGTTGTCAACGGAACCATCATAGCTATTAAACCCCAAGTTATCCTTGTGGATATCGGATATAAATCCGAGGGTGCCATCCCAACCTCCGAGTTTGAAGACGAGGAAATCGAAGTAGGTGACGAAGTAGAAGTACTTCTCCTGAAGCTCGAAGATGAAGAGGGAATGGTCGTGCTTTCCAAAGAAAAAGCCGCTCACCGCAAGAACTGGGAAAAAATCGTCGGCGTGTTCAACGAAGGCGGACTTGTCAAAGGCAAGATCAAGAGTGCCGTCAAAGGTGGCCTCATGGTCAACGTCGGTGTCGAGGCATTCCTGCCCGGCTCACAAGTCGACATCATCCCACCCAAAGACCTCAACGAATATATCGGCAAGGTTTACGAATTTAAGATCGTCAAGGTCAACGACGAGCGCAAGAACATCGTTCTTTCCCGCCGTGAAGTGATCGAAAGCGAGCGTGCAGAGCAACGTCAGGATTTCCTCCAGTCCGTCAAGGTTGGCGACAAGGTGGAAGGCCAGGTCAAGAACATCACCGACTTCGGTGCATTTGTTGATCTTCAAGGTATGGACGGACTGCTTCACGTCACTGACATGAGCTGGGGTCGTATTTCCCATCCATCCGCCCTGCTTCACATCGGCCAGACTCTCGAGGTGCTTATCCTCGATGTCGACCGCGACAAAGAGCGTGTTTCTCTCGGTCTCAAACAAATGGAAGAAAACCCATGGCAGGATATCGAGGCACGTTACCCAATCGGAACCGAAGTATCAGGCAAAGTTACCAAGCTTCTCCCGTACGGTGCATTTATCGAGATGGAGAGCGGAGTCGAAGGTCTCGTTCACGTTTCCGAACTCTCCTGGGTTAAGCGCATTAACCGCCCCAGCGACGTTCTCGAAATCGACCAGGAAATCAAAGCAGTTGTGCTCGGCATCAGCATCGAGGAGCAGAAGATTTCCCTCGGCGTTCGCCAGCTCGAAGCCAACCCATGGGACGAGCTCGAAGCCAAGTACCCAATCGGTCAGACCGTCAAGGGCGAGGTGCGCAACCTCACTCCTTACGGGGCATTCCTTGGAATGGAGGAAGGAATCGACGGTATGATTCACGTTTCCGATCTTTCATGGACCCGCAAGATCAACCACCCATCCGAAGTCATCAAGAAAGGCGACGAAGTGGAGGCAGTTGTGCTCGCGATCGACAAGGAAAACCAGCGTGTTTCCCTCGGTATCAAGCAGCTTGACGGCGACCCATGGGCAGCCATCGATGATACATTCAAGGTGGGCGACCTCGTTAAGGGTAGTGTTGCCAAGATTGCTAGCTTCGGCGCATTCGTGAATCTTGAGAATGACATCGACGGTCTCATCCACATTTCGCAACTCAGCGAGGATCACGTGGAGAAGGTCAAGGATGTCATCAAGGTGGGCGACGAGATTGAAGCCCGCGTCATCAAGGTGGACCGCGTCGAGCGCCGTATCGGCCTCTCGATCAAGGCAGTCAGCTACGATCCTGAGCAGCTTGAGAAAGAGTCTGCCAGCTTCGAGACCCTGCGTCCGTCAGGTGACCTCGTCGGTCTTGAGCAAGCATTCAACCTCGCTTCCTCCGGCACCGCCGAAGAGTGGAGCCCAAGTTCTGAAGAGGACGAAGGGAAGAGCGAGTAAGCTCAAGCTACATAATAACTCATTGAACACGCCGTCGGGGGACTACCTCCGGCGGCGTTTTTTTAGCAGGCAGCTCCGTTAGTCAATTTATCACTCCAAGCCCTCGCTTGGTCAGCCTCACAGTGATCGCTTCACCTTTTTCCTCGGGCTTCCATCCGTTTTCTCTTCCGAACTCGATGATGTCCTCGACCATGTCCGGGCGAAACACACGCGGGCATTGGGCGATAATTTGTTGGCCATCGGGAGTCTCGTTCAATTCGATACGCACCTCGACGCCGCGGTCGGTGCTGCGTTTGCTCCAGCGATACTGCAGATCGCAGAAGCAGATGATTTCACTATTTTTGCGGGGCAGAGACATGGAGACGCATTATAGTTTCTTAGGCTCCAAAGACCAACCTTGAAATGGGGGGTGATGTCATTCCGTTAATTTTACATCGTCGCTTGTGAAAAATTTTCTATCTGGGCCAGCAGAACTGACCTCCATGAGTTTGCCCGAGTAGGCGTGGAATCGATACGGTGTGCCCCAGCGGTCGAGTAGTTCACCTTGAGCTGAGATAGCGGGGTGGTTGCCCGGTAGGCTGGCCGCTCCCCTGGCATTATTGCCAGTCAAGGCTGCCGTGATTTCATCGTTGAGGCCAACAGGGTTGGCGCCTAGGGCTCCTCGATGGCTGCGCAGAAAACTTTGAATTAAGCTAAGGTCCTCTTCAGGCGAAGTGTCAGTTGAGTGCAGTAAGTCTGCTTCAGCGGCTGACGGTAACAGCGTGATGGTTTTTGGAAAGGAAGCTGGCCGAGGTGGCTTTGTGCGAGATATGCCTGGCTCTTGACTCGCTGTTAGCTCGTTTGCATGGGGGGCAGGTTTGTCGCCTTCGTAATCATCCTCTTTGGCGCGGTTGTGGGAAAAAAAGAGGTATCCGATCACGAACACTAGACTTATTAGGACGAATGGAAGGTATCTGCGCATGATGCACCGTTAGATGAAATCCAGATTGGCGGAAGATGTTGTCAGCGGATCATCAAAACGGGAGAAATTTGGGAATATAGCTTCCATGGAGTTGGAGTCGATGCCAAACCAGTTAGCAAGTACAGCGGAATACTGATCTACCGAAGTATCAGGAATCAGTCTTCCACCTGTGCTATGGGAATCAATCGAGCCAGTCATGTCTCCTGTTTTTAGTGGTGGGTAGTGGCCGTAAATGTCGCCCCCTTTGATGGGGCCACCCATGACGATTGCATTACCTCCCCATGCGTGATCGGATCCGTCTGCTTCAGTGGTTCCATTGGGTGTGAGAGTACGTGAGAAATCGGATGCTGTAAACGTTACCACATTTTCAAATGCATCCAGCAGAGGGTCTTTGAGCGTATTTCTGAAAGCTAGCATGGCTTCGGAAAGCTCGGTCATTAGATTGGCATGATCACCTAGCATCGCCTGATGAGTATCGTAGCCGTCGACTTTTACAAAGAAGATCTGTCGATTGTTGCCTAGTGGAGTGCATCCGGCTATGAGCTTGGCGACCATTTTGAGTTGATCGCCTAGGTTGGTTCCAGCGTTGGCAAAATGCGTATCAAAGTCGACGTTTGTGGCGGCTGCTGCCGTGAGCGCACTACCGATGATACCCTCGCTGTCGCGTGCACGCTCAACGATTTTATTATATTGGTCTTCGAGAAGATTCTCATGGGTCAGTTTCATGATGTCCTCGAAGGCTTTCAGTCGGCGCCCACGATTATTGGATTGATATCCAGATGTTGGATCGCCCGGGGTGTTGTAAGCTGAACTATAATTTGTGCCGTATCCGAGAAGAGGGACGGCACCGCTTGAGTTGACGATATACTGGGTGACGCCACCTGCGGTGCCGACTTGGAACGAATTCACGCCGGAGAGGGAGATCGACATCGATACCTTGCTGTTAGGATTGTATGATGCATTGAGCATCTCTGCTGTGCGTCCCCCCCAGCCAGAGGAGAAAGGTTTGTCGGAGATTGATGACTGCCACTGCACCTGCTGATCTGAATGTGAGAAGAGCTGAGGAGGAACGGGGACAGTCCTATTGACGTAGTCGTCCCGGGTCGGAATGGGATAGGCGAGAGTTCCCACATTGCTAACGAAGGCCAGTTCACCGCTATTGAACATCGTGGCCAGAGGCTGGGCATTGGGGTGTACGCCGAGTTGAGGAAATACCGAGCCGTAATGTTTTTGAAACGTTTTGGTCGGTGTGTCTGGAGCACTGGTGGGGATGTTTAGCGCGTGTAAGGTGGTGCGGTCGAGTTTGAGAATACCGCGTGTTGCTTCATAGTCAGCACGTGCCTCATCGCTAGCGGGATCGCCCATCGGAACCAGCATGTTATAGGAGTCGTTGCCACCCGCTAGAAATAAGCAAACCAGTGCCTTGTAGCCTGTGCCGCTGTCGCCAGCAGCCACGGCGGCAGTCATTAACCTCATTTGAGCGAGTGCATTGACAAGCCCGGTTACTCCGAGCGAGGCGCATGCAGACTGTCGGAGAAAGTCACGGCGTGATTGACGATCTTCTTTTTGATGCTGTTTCATGTTTCTGAATAATTGATTACTTTTGAATCAGGGCGTAGGGTGACGTGGAGATAAGATAAGCTGCCAGTCTCTGCCTGCCCTTGAGCACGGCTGCCTGGCTCTCATCATCGATGTTGTCATCCAATCCTTTAGAGTAGTTTGCCACTGTATCGATGATGATATCGCGAGGATTGCTGGGGCGTACTACATCCGGTATATATCCCGCAGCATACTCTGACTTGAGTCTTCCTGAGCAGAGCAGAAGGTCGAGGTGATCAACCAGAGCAACGCACGCAGCAATTATGCTGGGACGGTCATCGAAAGTTGTGTCCGTCGGGCTGACCTTGTCATCCCCGTTAGTGTCCATGATAGCTAGGTAAGCCTGACCCATAGCGGAGGTTCCTGTCAGATTAACCCGCAAATGGTCATCGTCTTCGCCATATTGATAGGGGTTGTAGAGGGGGTGAGGATCACCATTTAAATCCTGCGCGTTCTGGTTATGCAAGTTAGATGCAAAGAGCCCATGGTCGTTGTAGAGTAGTGCATAATGGTAGTTTACATTGGTCACCACGGAAATTTCGTTAGCAATTTGGAATTCGGGAGTCAGCAATCCGGCGTCTGCGAGAGGGCCAACCACAGAAAAATCCGGAAGGAACCAGTTGAACACCGATGGAGCAGCCAGAGGCGACTGGCCGAGTGCTAGATCGGTGTGAGTAAGCCGGACTCGATATGCGTTTGCTGGAAATTTTGCCAAATCTGCGGTGAAGCGCGTCAGGTTTGATGGTGAGTAGGCATAAGTGGAAAGATCTGCGATGGTCGTGACCGCCGGGTTGATGTCAGCAATAGGTAATAGTGTGGTGGCACTAAGCGCACGGCACAAAGCTACAAAGTGGACGATGGGTTCTTTTTTCTTACCATAGGAGATCGGGGTGGTGGCGACGGGTGAGCGTGCCTCGTAATCGAGCAAGATCGCTTTGCAAACAGTGCCCAAGTTACCGTTTGATGATTTCCATGCTTGGGTGGCGCGGTAAATGTAGCCAGCTGATGGGTTGGACGTAACAAGCCTCTGGATTAGGCGGCGGCATATAAATGGAGCAGTGTTAGAGTGGGATGCCAAATGAACCATTAAAGCGTCCATATCGCTCTCGCCATCACCATTGGCAGCTATGGTGAGGCCAAGTGTGGGGATGATTTTTTCACCCGTATCATGAAAATCAGGAAAGTTCTTCATTCGGTTGGACCATTGCGCCTGATAGTAATGTGCGCCATTCCCATAAGTGAATCGGGTGTTGTCCACCACGGTGTCAGAATCGCGTGGCTCGTTGATCTTGGAGAATGACCAGCCCGTGAATACACGTGATACCGCGGAAATGTCATCCTGCAAATATGTCGGGTCGGGAAGTCCTTGGTCGTTAAGTTTTAGTGAGCCGTCTTCGTGTAGTTGGACGAGCCCGATCGAGAACAGCTGCATGACCTCGCG
>JARFPV010000437.1 GCA_029288115.1 Akkermansiaceae bacterium
CCCCCCCCCCCCCCCCCCCCCCCCCCCCCCCCCCCCCCCCCCCCCCCCCCCCCCCTTTTTCACGCATACGACGGCATACGCGATTTGGATTCAAGTCTCGTGGGCTCGGAGATGTGTATAAGAGACAGGATCCGCGAGATACTGGTTGTCCGGGCAGGGTCTGGGGAGCTGGGGCATTGGTAGGCGAGGCTGGATTTGTGGGCGGGTGTTGAAGGTAGGACGGCTTTGCAAGCTGTCGGCTGCCCATGGAATCATCAACCCATGCATAAAGCACTCACAAATTCTGCCGACAGCTTGCAAAGCTGTCCTACTTTTTGATCGTGCATTACTCGTTTCACACATGCATGATCGGGCCGTGAAAGTGACACTCAAGCACATCTACATTTCCCCTGGGCATAACTACTACGGTCGGCACGGGAAGGGCTCGATGGATTTTCCGATCGAGGAAAAAGACAGCATCGTCTGTGTCGAGGGGCGTGGAATCGAGGATGACCGTTTTTTGATTACAAGGAGGACTACAAGGGTCAGATTACGTTTTTCGACTGGGCGGTGTATGAAAAAGTGCGTGATGAAATCGTGAAGGGTGATTTGGATCCGGTGGCGTTCCGTCGGAATGTGATTGTGCAGGGAATCGATCTGAACGAGTTGATCGACAAACGATTTTCGCTCGGTGGATTGGAGTTTTCCGGTTCGTGTGAGTGTTCGCCATGCTACTGGATGGATGAGGCATGTGCGCCGGGAACGCATGAGTTTTTGAAAGGGCAGGGGGGCTTGCGTGCGAGGATTTTGAAGGGAGGCGAGCTGACGCTTGGCGACCATGAACTGGAGATACTGGGTGACGTGGAGCGAAGGGAGGACGCGGATGCTTGACGAGTCTTCCGAGTATGAGATTTGCAAACAGGACGGCAGTTCACGCCGCTCGGAGCTTGATCACGTGGCCCATGAGGAACCGTTGCAGATTACGGTCGATGGCACACCGGTTGCCGTTGTGATGCGCACTCCGGGGCATGATCAAGACCTGGTGCAGGGGTTTCTCATCACCGAGGGTATCGTGGAGGGACTTCATTGGGTGAGCAGAATCGATCTTGAGCAAAAGCAAAACCACGCCTATGTTTTTCTAACAGACGACGTGGTTCTTGATCATTCACGCCTGAGTCGGAACCTCTACAGTGCGTCGTCGTGTGGGATTTGTGGTAAGGCGAGTATTGATTCGATCCGGCAGAGCTACCCTCCCGTGGGTGGTGGATTTTCCATCCAGGAGAATGTATTGTTAGGTCTTCCTGATGCTCTTCGTGATGCTCAAAAGGTGTTCTCTACGACCGGAGGTCTGCATGCTGCAGCACTCGTTGATGCCGATGGGCAGGTGCTTGTCCTGCGTGAGGATGTGGGAAGGCATAACGCGATCGACAAAGTCATCGGGCGTGGCGCGGTGGATGGTGTCGATTTTTCTAACACTCTTCTCCAGCTATCAGGCAGGGTGTCTTTTGAAGTCATGCAAAAAGCCCTCGCAGTTGGTGTCCCGATGGTTGCTGCAATCTCCGCCCCGACCAGTCTGGCGGTTGATTTTGCGCGAGAGAGCAATCAGACGCTTGTCGGATTCCTGCGCCCACCTAAGTTTAATATTTATGCAAGCAGCGAGAGGGTGAGGGAGTGATTTTTTGGTTTCGGTCGGAAATATCCGCGATAAGTTGTGGCCATGAGATTAGCAGCGGTTGTGAGTTTATTGATTGGGCTATACGCCGGAATGGCGATGGCGCAGGTGGATAAGAAACCACTTGAAAAGTGGTTGGCTGCGCAAAAAAACTACCGGTCCGCCCATGCCGAGTTCGTGCAGACGCGCAAGCTGCCCGCCCTGAACAAACCTTTGGTGAACAAAGGCGAAATGTGGGCAAAGCGACCGGATAAATTTCTATGGGTCATGGGCAAGCCTGCAAAAGTCACGGTACTGAGAAATGCGGCAGGCTATCTCTATCTGGATGCAGAAAAAAATGAAGCCATCAAGATGGGCTCCGATAGCAAGTATGCGCGGCAGTTTGAAATGCTGACCGGAGAGATGGGTGAGGATCTTGCGGAGTTTGAAAAGAATTTTAGGATTGAGAAAATCGAGACACGCAAAAACATCTACTATACAACTCTCCAGCCAGTGAATCGTAGGTTCAGGAAACGTGTGCCGTGGATGATTCTCGCCATCGATACCAGGACCAACCAAACCGCAGGCTTTGATGTTCACCTTCAGGACAAGACCGTGATCGAGACACGTTTTACGCGTTACCGGTTGAACACGCCGGTGGACGACGGCATTTTTAAAGCCGATACCACGGGTTATAAAGTGAAATCAAAGTAGGATCCCGACTTGTCGGGGTCGGTAGGATATGAGCCTTTATCACACTGGTTTGATTATCCACTTGGGTTGTCGATCCCGCAGGCGCGGGATCCTACTTGAGCCCCTTCAACTCGTGATCGCGGATCACGGTGTAGATCATGTCGGTATTCGTCTTGTGATGTCTCAGGGCTCCTTCTAACCGGATCGAGTCATTACGGCTTAATGGCTCGCTGAGCCATTCCATTTGCCAAGGTTTGAACGGCTTGGTTCCCTTGAACTGGCCTTTGTTATGCAATGCCAGCTCGTTATCCGGATCCTCGGTAGTGCCGATGAACCGGCGGTTCATGCGGTTTTTGAGGATGTAGACAAAGTAGGCTTTTTTGGACATAGTGGATAAGTTTGTTAGGCGTTTGCCGTGGCTTTCGCTTTGTCGAAATCAACAGCCACAACCTTGTATTCGGGGCACATGGTTTCTTCATCGTGAACGTTGCCGGTGATGTAGTTGACCATGATTTCCGGGAAGTGGAAGGTGGTGTAGACGACGCCTGGTTTGACGTCCTCGGTGACGGCGGCTTCCAGAGTAGCCTCTCCGCGAGCGCTGCGCAGGGTGACTGGGTCACCGGTTTTCAGACCCTTGGCTTTGGCGTCGAGCGGGTTGACGACCAGGATATCGCGATCAACGATTTCGGCATTGCCGGTTCTGCGGGTCATGGTGCCGCAGTTGTAGTGTTCGAGCACGCGTCCAGTGGTGAGGATATACGGGTATTCCTCCTGATTCTCTGTGAGCTCGGTGGTTTCCACCCAGTCGAAGTAGTGGAACATGCCCTTGCCGCGACGGAACTCCTTTTTATGCATGATCTGGGTGTCTGTGCCGTCGGGGTTGACTGGCCATTGCAGTCCGAATTCGCCGAGGCCTTCCCAGGTGACTCCGGCGAAGAATGGTACGACCTGAGCGATTTCCTGAAGAATGACATCCGCGCTGTAGCCTTTTTGTTCGAATCCCATGCGGTTCATGATATCGACGACGATTTGTCCATCGGCCTTGGTTCCTTCGAGGGGATCGACGGCGCGGTTGACGCGTTGGATGCGTCGCTCTCCGTTGGTGAAGGTGCCTTCTTTCTCGAGGAACGAGGCACCTGGGAGGATGACGTCGGCGAGTTTCGCAGTCTCCGACATGAAGAGCTCCTGCACGACGAGGAAGTCGAGGGATTCCATCGCCTCGGTGACATGGTGCGTGTTCGGGTCGGTTTGCACGATGTCCTCGCCCATGATCCAGAGTGCTTTCAGGCTGCCGTCGATGGCGGCGTCAAACATCTGGGGGATTTTCAGGCCGATTTCTTTGGGCACATCGACGCCGTAGTGAGTGCGGTAGTGTTCCTGATGCTCGGGCATGGTGACGTCGAGGTAGCCGGCTCCCTGGTGGGGTTGAGCACCCATGTCGGCGGCACCCTGAACGTTGTTTTGGCCACGCAGTGGGTTGATACCCACGCCGGGTCGACCAATATTTCCGGTGAGCATGGCGAGGTTTGAGAGCAGCATGACGGTTTTGCTTCCCTGTGAGTGCTCGGTCACGCCGAGGCCGTGGAATTCCATGGCATTATCGACGGATGCGTAGGCGACGGCGGCCTCACGGACGAGTTGGCGATCCACACCGGTGATTTTCTCGTGCTCCTCGATATCGAGTTCACGGATTTGAGCCATGAATTCTTCGTGTCCTTCGCAGCGTTCGTTGATAAAGTCATGGTCGACCTTGCCTTCGGTCACGATGTAGTGCGCCATCATGTTGAGCAGGGCGACGTTGGTTCCTGGGCGGAGCTGGAGGTGCCAGGTGGCGAGGTTGGCGAGGTCTGTTTTCCGTGGATCGATGACGATCATTGGAATGCCCTTCATGGCGGCCTGCTTGATCTTGACGCCGGTGACTGGGTGGGCGTCGGTTGGGTTGGCGCCGCAGACGAGGATGAGGTCGGTGACGTCCAGGTCTTTGATTGAGTTGGTCGCGGCGCCGGTGCCGAAGGCTTTTTGCATGCCGAGTGCGGTGGGCGAGTGGCAGACGCGTGCGCAGCAGTCGATGTTGTTGGTTCCGACCACGGCGCGGATGAATTTTTGCATGAGGTAGTTTTCCTCGTTGGTGCAGCGAGCGGATGAGATGCCGGCGACGGAGTCTTTGCCGTGGGTACTGACGATGTCCTTGAGCTTGGCAGCGATGTGATCGTATGCCTCGTCCCAAGTGGCTTCGCGGAATCCGTCACCCTCCTTGATGAGGGGTTTTGTTAGGCGGTCGGGGTGTTTGTAGAATCCAAATGCGTAGCGTCCCTTCAGGCAGGTGTGGGCGGCATTGACCTCGGAGTCGCCGCTTGCCTGGATGGAGAGAACTTCTCCATTGGCGGTGCTGACGTCGAGGTTACATCCCACACCGCAATAGGTGCAGATGGTTCTGGTGTTATTCGTTGCTGCGATGGACTTGGATTTGAATCGGTCCGAGATGGCGGACGTCGGGCATGCTTGTGAACAAGCTCCGCAGGAAACGCACGGGGAGTCTTTGAAGCTGGTGTCCATCCCCTTGATGATGCGGTTGGTGAAACCTCGGCCGTGCATGCTGAGGACCATTTCACCCTGGATTTCATCACAGGCGCGGACACAGCGGTAGCAGTTGATGCACTTCGAAAGATCCGACGTCATGTAGGGGTGTGAGGTATCCTTCGGGGTGTCCAGGTGGTTGGCTCCGGCGGGGTATCTCACAGTTGCCATGCCTACACGTGCGGCGACGTCCTGAAGTTCACAGTTTCCACTTACTTCGCAGGTCAGGCAATCGAGCGGGTGGTCGGTGAGGACGAGCTCGATCAGGTTCCGGCGTAGTTTCCTGATCTTCTTGGTATCGGGGTAGATGTACATGCCTTCCTGCAGCGGGGCGTGGCATGAAGCGACGGTTTTTGTCGGCCCGTTTTCGCTCAGTGCGGCCTCAACCGAGCAGACGCGGCAGGATCCGAATGGTTCAAGCTGGGGGGCGTCACAGAGTGTGGGGACGTATTTTTCCCCACGGTGGCGTTTGAGAAATGCGAGGATGGTTTCGCCCTCGTTGATCTCGTATGGCTGATTATCGATGTATGCGAATTTACTCATGGTTATGCCTCCTGAAAGTAGGGGTTAAGTTCGTCTTTGAAATACTGTAGCACATTTTTGACTGGCAGGGGGAGTCCGCCGCCGAGCGCACAGAGTGATGTTTCCTCGAGAGTTTCCAGAAGGTCGTCGAGGAGTTCGCGGTCCATTTTGTAGTCGGACGTTCGTGCTTTGCGGAGCAGTTCCATGCCGCGTTGGGATCCGAGTCGGCACGGGAAGCACTTACCGCAGGATTCGGCGGCGGTGAATTCGAACAGGTGCTCGATGTATTTTAAAACCGGGAAGTCATCGGGGATGGAGACGACTGAGGCGTGGCCGAGGAGGAAGCCATGGTCGTCGAACGATTCAAAATCGAGCGTGAGGTCCGGGATTTTTTCGAGTGGGACGATGCCGCCGAGCGGGCCTCCGATGTGGACGGCCTTGACGGGGGATTTGAATCCGCCGCCGTAGTTTTCGAAGATGTCAGAAACTGGTGTCCCCATGGCAACTTCGTAGATGCCGGGTTTGTTGAAAAAGCTGTCCAGGCTGACCAGTTTGGTGCCGCTGGAGCGGCCACGACCGATCTCTGAGTAGGCGTCGCCGCCGAGGTTGAAGACCGGGTGGATGACGGCGAAGGTTTCGACGTTATTGAGGGCGGTGGGTTTACGGAACAGTCCTTGGACGGCTGGGAAGGGTGGGCGGACGCGGACTTCGGGTCGTTGTCCTTCGAGGGATGCGAGCAGGGCGGTTTCTTCGCCGCAGACGTAGGAGCCGGCGCCTTTGACGACCTTGAATTTAAAGTTGAATCCGCTATCGCAGATATTCTCACCGAGGTATCCTGCCTGTTGGAGGTCTTCGACGGCTTGGGTCATGATCGACACCGAATCAGGATATTCTGCGCGGATGTAGAGGACGCCGGTTTCAGCACCTGTGATGTATCCGCAGACCATCATACCGAAGAGCACGAGGTGGGGTTGTTTTTCCATCAGGTATCGGTCGCTGTAAGCACCTGGGTCACCCTCGTCGGCATTGCAGACAACGAATTTCACTTCGCCCGGGGCGTCCTTCACCGTCTTCCATTTAATGCCGGCGGGGAATCCTGCGCCGCCACGACCACGAACGTTCGACCGGGTGAGTTCTTCGACGAGTTCGGCGCGGTCGCGTTTGAGGATGTCCTTGAGTAGGGCGTAAAAGGCATCGATGCCGGGGAATTCTCCGGTGAGGTGGGCGGTGCCGTCGTTGGCGACGTTGTAGGTGTCCTCGCTGTCGTTGTTTTCGGAGAGTGTCGAGAGGTCGGTTTCTCCGGAATAGTTCTGGCCGTTGTGTTGGAATGCGCTGTTTTCGTGGCAGCGTCCGAGGCAGCAGATGTGTCCGACTTCTTTATCGTCGAAGTGTTCGCTGATTTTATTTCTCAGTTTGTCCTGGGTGCCGGCGACCATGCATGCGGTGCCGTTGCAGACGTGGATTTTTTTCCCTTCATTTTCTTTGCGGAGGAAGTCGTAGAATGAGGCGGCACCGAGAAGTGGGGCCTCGCCGAGCAAGTAATCCTCTGCCAGTTCCTTGAGTTTTTCTGTCTCCGCGGTGCCGGTGAAGCCTCCTTCCTTTACCAGGGCGTCGAAGAGGTTTTCATCCATGCCTTTGCGGCCAGAGAGGTGACTGAAATTAATGGACATGAGTATGAGCTGTTAGTGATTGATGCGAATGCGTGAATCACTGCCGAGAGTACAAGCGCGATTCAACTACGACACGTTTATACTGGCCTTCATTCTGCAAATCCAGCTCATTATCCAGATCTTTGGTGCTGCCGATGAACGGCTGTTCATGGGGTGCACCAGAATGTAGCCTTAGTGGGCCATCTGAGATATATCAATCAGATGGCGAAATGCTGATCTCGATGGATTTGCTCGTTGGCGTATTGCTTTCCAGGGCCGTGGAATTGATGGGAATCAACGGATTGGCCTCGGGGAAATAGGCGGCAGCAGTGCCGGCTGGAATGTCGTAAGGGATGGCGTAAAATTTATTCACGTGACGTTCGCCGTCGTCCCAGTAGCTGGTGATATCGACCAGGGAAACGGGGGAGATGCTGCGCGATTTCATGTCATCCGGGTTGAGGAAGATGATGCGCCTGCCCATGCCGATGCCTCGGTAGCGATCGTTAAGGCCATAAATTGTAGTGTTGTACTGATCGTGGCTACGCAGTGTCTGGAGAATGAGGTGGCCCTCTTTGACT
>JARFPV010000561.1 GCA_029288115.1 Akkermansiaceae bacterium
GGATTGCGATTCGAGATGCCGGATCCATTGTTAGGAAAGCCTTGGTAGACAAAGTCATTTCTATACTGGCCTCCGTTGCGGCTCCGGTTAAATCGACTTTTGATACTATAGCTCCGGTAATGCCACATGACTCCAGGGGCATTTCGCCCGTGTCTGGATTTCTGAGCAAAATCCACCTCAAAGCTATTGTATGAGCCTCCAAGGATTGAGGCGGAAATAAAGTCATCATCATTGAAGGTAAATACGGTTTCTTCTCCACCTCGGCGTCCCCCCTGTTTCGTTGAAGGTCTAATAAATTTTTCGGGGTTCCATCCCGGAACCAGTTCCAACTCGGGTACAAATTGCTCACCATATCTTCCTCCAATGCGGCCTCGAAGAGCGAAATCGACGTAATTTGATGCGGCATTGGCATTGGTTCCCGAGGCATACTGCAATGCAAAGACTTTACTTTCTCCTGGTTGAAATACCGCAGGGTGGTTTCCTGCTATGAAGAGAGTGTATAGTTCACCTTGTTGTCCACTGGTGACAAATCTGAAATCACGCTCATGTGTATCCGTGACAGGACCGTTACGGCTGTTTGATTTTTTGAATCTAACTTTCAAAGGAATAGGGGTTTCGCGAATCATGATCGATGCACGGTCAGGGTTTCCAGTATTCAGCACCATGGGGACATTGTTAGGGTTCCAGAGTGTGATGGCTGGGGATACACCAATTCTTAGTCTGTATTTGTCCGCATTCGGATCTGTTGGCACTGGAAAAACGGGTTCAGTGACATAGCTGAGGACTACTTCTATTTTTACAGGAACAGGATTCCGATACAGGGCAGTGTGCTGGCGTAGGTAATTGTCGTAATCGGATCTGGTTTCGCCATAATCCGGGTTACTCACCATAATTCCGCTTGGGAGATGGTTGTTAGAGGGAGAGGAGTCATTGGATGAATACTGAATGCCGCCTGCTCCATCTGTTCGATAGCTGTTATACAGTTGGTAATAGGAGGCTAAATCCTGAATGGGCACACTGGCCTGAGCGGTCTTATTGCCTACGATACTAGTAACCATGTTATCAAAGCTATAAAGCAAAAAATCCTTCCCGTCGCTTTTGTAAGAAGTGGCCCATTGGAATTCCGTATCTGGTCTGGTGGTGAGGTTGAATACTTCTTCTGGGTCAATAGTTCTCTCCAGGATAGTCGAAAGGTCACGCTTCAGACCTCCTTCCCGAACATCAGCCAAAACTCCGAATGATGAAGTTGTGATGTCATGAAACTGCGGTGTCACTGCATCAGTAACGCCATCGATCAATGTTAGAGTTCTGCGAGACGGTAGTCCTGATAGCCGTGTTTCATCTTCAATGTCCTCAAGACCACTGATGGTTGATTTACCTGGTGAAGCAGGGGCTTGTTGACGAAACAAGCGCTCAGCTAGGCTCAGTCCCTTGTAGTCCTGATAGGAATCATCCATGATGTTGGCCTTCTGGCTTTCATCACCGATCCACCAGCCGTAACGACCTGACACTCTTGTGCTGCTCGAATCAGAAGGATCGGGTTTTAGCTTTGTGCTAACAAGGGGTGCGTTGATCAGGTCGTCGGGTTTTGGATTTTTACCAAGTGATCCTTGACCAACCAAGATGATGGCATTCTGTGAACTATTTGGCATGTAGCTACCCTCGAGCGTCATGTTACGAGCGGTATCCACTTCATCAACATTTACTCCATCAAGGGATACCAACCATGAATGGAAATGGTCTTCACGGTCGGTTTCATAGCTGGGGCGAATTCCGCTATCGGGATCATCGAAAGTTGAGTGCTGGCTTGGCTGGTCGTTGCCTGCGGGATCACTATCCGCCCTCCAGGAATCCCATACTCCAACCCAGTGCGGATGTTTGACGGTGGCGTTGGTGGAGGCAAGTATTTCACCATTGGCCGATACGCGTTGGTCGGGGCCCATGGATTTCTGCAGTTCTCCCAGCGCAAGCATCAGTGCCAGGCGGGCGTTTGCCTTGGCCTCGGCCATTGCCTTGTCATTCTGGCTTGAGCGCAGTTCGATGGTGCTCATGCTGAGCATTGCGAGGGCGACTAGGACTAGGAGCACCATCACTGAGATGGTGGCGATCAGGGCAAAGCCACGAGGATGAGGGCATATTGAGTGATTCCTAGCTAGGGGTGATTGTTGTGATGGCAGGTGCATGGTGTCGGAGAAAGAGATAATAAATAGGGTCACAATGTATTTACATGAGCAATATTGCTTTTTTTTGGGGGGGTGTCAAACCAACTGTGTAGTTTTATCCATGCGACATTTCCAATGATGGAGTGGCCTTATCGCTGTTTCCTCTCAATTGCAACATAGAGTAAAATACTGGCAATATTGGGCTGAAGTCATTAGGACATGAAGCATGCCAGTGGAAATCGAGCGTAAATTTTTGGTAGCTGGAGAGTTTCCCTGTGAAGATTCAGTGTCCATGGTTCAGGGCTACCTTAGCAGGGATTCTGAACGCACGGTACGTGTTCGTACCGTGGGTGATCGTGCGATGATTACCATCAAAGGTGCCACGAGGGGTATTTCCCGTGTTGAGTTCGAGTATGAAATCCCGCTCACTGATGCTCTCGAATTGATGAAGCTAACAGTCGGGTCTCTGATTGAAAAAACACGGCATTACCATCGGGTGGAGAATCACACCTGGGAGGTCGATGTGTTCGAGGGGGCAAACGCTGGTTTAGTGATTGCTGAGATTGAATTGCAATCAGAGGACGAGCCTTTTGATAAGCCAGCCTGGGCGGGGGAAGAGGTCAGTGACGACCCACGCTATGCGAATTCATCCCTTTCGATCGAGCCGTATTGTGAGTGGTGATGTGTGGTGCGAGTCGGCAGTCTGCGGCGGGATGTGTTCTTGGGTTGCCGCGGGTTGCAAACTCGCACTCCATAACAAAAAAAGAGCACCCTTGGGAGGGTGCTCTTGGAAATAACGAGTTAATTGAAAGCAGGTTTACTTGCGTTTGCGAGTAGCCTTTTTCTTGGCCTTCTTAGCTGGTTTACGCTTAGCTGCTTTTTTCTTGGCTTTTTTAGCTGGCTTCTTTTTAGCAGCTTTTTTCTTAGCCTTCTTAGCTGGCTTGCGCTTAACAACTTTCTTTTTAGCCTTCTTGGTTACCTTTTTCTTGGCAGTTGTCTTCTTGGCTTTCTTCGCTGGTTTGCGCTTGGTAGCTTTTTTCTTGGCCTTTTTGGCTACCTTTTTCTTGGTGGCCTTTTTCTTGGCTTTTTTAGCTGGCTTCTTTTTAGCGGCTTTCTTTTTAGCTGGTTTGCGTTTTACAGCTTTTTTCTTGGCCTTCTTGGCTGGTTTGCGCTTGGTCGCCTTTTTGGCTACCTTACGTGCGACTTTCTTCTTAGTGACCTTCTTAGGGGTCGCTTTCTTTTTAGCGACCTTCTTGCGGGTCACTTTCTTCTTAGCGGTCTTTTTTTTGGCTGCCATAATGTGGTGTATGTTAGGGTCTGTTTGTTTGGGGTGGTGGTTTCCGTATCGCCTATCGCCGTATCCTGTCGGAGGCTGTTAGGTTTGTTATTGTTAGATTTGCCTGTTAGTCGCGTTTGGTGTGTGCAACATCACGAATGCTCCTCTATTTACCCGACACATTGCCCTAACGGTTCTGATTGGTCAAGGAAGGAATTACACTTTTCAAAACTATTTTTGGATCACTTATTTTTTATGTCGTCGTCCTGATGGTCGTCTGCATGTTTATGTTCATGGCTGTTAGGGCGTTTGAAGTTTGGTGCAACTTTTTGAAGTGTTTCCCAGAAGTGTTTGTTAGAAGGGCGTCCGTTGAATAGGATTTTCCCTTCTGTAGAAACGATGACCATGGTGGGGATTTCTGAAATCCTTAATTTGTTAGACAGGGTGTCTTTGTCGGAATCGATCAGCCAGTTGCACGCAGCTTTTGTGGCGTCTTCCTTGCGAAGGGTTTCGGCATCCTTGATGATACCGGGGTATTTTCCTACTAGGACGGATGCGACACCGATGCCTTGGTCGTCGCATGCCTGGCTGGTGAGAATAAAGTCAGGCATGTTAATCTGAACTTCCTGGCTCATCGGTGACCAGAAGTGGAGGACGATGGCTTTCTTGTTGGCTAGGAGTTCTCCAAGGTTGACGGCTTTGCGTGTTTCCTGATCTTTGAGCGTGCGGTTCGGGTCGAGAGTAATACGAGCCATAGCTTCTTTAAGACGAAGTTGGTCGATGTGTGGTGCAAACGCCTGTGCTTGTTTCGGGCTTAGCCAGAATGCCTCGGTGATGTGTTTTTTGAATTCAGCCTTATCTCCTTTTTCAAGAGCGGCGAGTGCCTGTGTGTAGTAGACTACTGCGACCCAGTCTTCCTTGAGTGAAAAAACTTCGGAGTTATCTGCGTCAAATTTTTCACGCATGGCGATGAACTCGGGAGCCATGGCTGCGATGGCTTTGTTGTCTCTCTGGACAACGTGATGGAGGAATCTGGCTTCTAACAAAACTTGCGGGTGAATGCCTGCTTTTTTTGCCTCGGCGAGAGCTGCCGGGAATTCCTTGTCACCCATGCTTGAGAAAATTTTTTCAAGTGCGGCTTCCTTAGGGTTGGCTGGAGGATCCGCAGGTGGTGTTTCTTGAGCAGTGGAGGTGCTAATGATGAGCAGTGCGATGAGTGGAACGAGCTTCATGATGGAAGTTTTAAGTCTTAAACTTCAAATACCAATAAAAAAGCTGGCGGGCTCAGTGAGGCCGCCAGCAGAGGAAGGTGTATAAGAATTTGAACTGAAAAGTATTAGCGGCTCGGTATGGTAAGTGTCTGGCCGGTGCGGATGTTGGTATCGGTCAACCCGTTGGCTGCTTGAATGGCTTCGATGGTGGTGCCGTGTTTGCGCGCGAGTGCCCAGAGGCTGTCGCCGGAGACGACAGTATGGCTGATGCCCCCAACAGCTGCGCCTGCGCCAGGAAGGCCCGCTGCAGGTGCTTCTGGGTAGGTAGGTGTTCCGCCTGCAGGTGGTTGAGGGATGCCTGGAAGTGGCTGGTATGGGGCCGCGCCAGTGGCGGCTGCTGCACGTGTGGTGCCGGGATCTCCACCTGCCTGAGGGGTGCCGTAGGGGTTTGCTCCAGCTGCAGGTGCTCCGTAGGGATTGCTTGCAGAGGCAGCTTGTTCAGCTTTCTGCTTTTTCCATGCCTGGTATTCTGGATCGGATGTGCCGCATGAGTTGAGGGCGATGGCGGTAAGCGCGCTTGCGGCGATAGTGAGTGATGTGATGTTTTTCATAGGATCGTTTTTTATTGGGTGATCGATTTGCTGGAAATCTAGCACTTAATTTGAATTTGTAAATGAAAGTTGTTAAGAAAACGAAATTTTTCCTTATCAGCTTTCAAATAATCAAAGAAAGATTGTTCTGGAGGTGAGATGGCGTTTTGTTAGAATGCGGCCGCGATGGCATTTATGAGTATATTGGCTTACGTACCTTTTCTACTGCTTTTTGGAGCCTTTGTTTTTGGAAGCGTGCTTGCCCGAAGAGGTGAGAAGGGCTGGAGGACAATGGTGATGATGGTTGGGTCGATTGCACAGGCTGTTGGGGTGTTCTTTTACATGGTGGTCATGGGTTTGATCGTCAGCAGTTATTCAGGGGGTTCGTTCGGGGGAGGGTTTGAAGTATGGGGTATTCTTATGGCTATTTCCGGGCTTTTGATTTTAGCGGGTATGATAAGCTTTGTTATTGGATTTGTGGCTTACTGTGCGCGTGCAGGTGCAGCAGGCAAGCGTGCCGAGGAGCTTGAGGAAATGCTAACACACCAGCAACAGCGCATTGCTGAGCAAGACCGAATCCTGGCCGAGCAAAGTTAATCGGCCAACTTGTAAAACTTGTCTACTGTGGGCTCAGTGTGAGCGGAAAAGGCCTCCAGGGTTTCGCCACGAGCCAGGGCGATGTGTTCGGCGGTAAATCGCGTGAACGCTGGTTCGTTCCGTTTGCCTCGATGCGGTACTGGGGCGAGGTAGGGGGAGTCCGTTTCCACCATGAATGATCCGGCTGGGCAGCGTTTGGCGGTATCGAGCACTGTGTCGGCATTCTTGAATGTGGCGATGCCGGTGAACGAAATCAGGCCGCCTAAATCGAGAATGGGTTGTGCTGCTTCCATGCTGAAGGGAAAGCAGTGGAAGACTGCGCGGACCTGATCGGAATATTTTCTATAGATAGCAATGGCATCCTGCAGTGAGGCGTCGCCAGATCGGTCGCGAGTGTGGATGACGATGTTTTTTTCCAGTTTCGCGGCGAGTTCGAAGTGCTGGTGAAGAAATTTGCGTTGGCGAGCGTGGTAATCCTCATCTGTCCAGCCTTTGGGTGCGGGGTGGTAGTAGTCGAGCCCAGTCTCGCCAATGGCGACGCAGCGTTCATGAAGGGCAAAGTTTTCGAGGTCGGTTAAGTAGTCGTCCGGTGTCTCATCAACATCACACGGGTGGATGCCGACGCAGGCAAAAACCTCGGGATGTTTTTCCGCGATATTGAGGTTTTCCTGGCAGTCTTGGAGATTGGTTGCGAGAGTTACCATTCGGGTGACGCCTTGTTCGTGCGCCCGGGTGATAACGTCCTCCAGTTCATCCTCGGAAAACTTGTGGGATGCCAGATGGCAGTGTGAATCGGTGAGCATGGGTTATTTTTTGCCGAACACAGGGCGTGCGTTTTGAGTGATTTCGGCATCGAGTTCCTTCATGCGCTTGGTGAGTTTTGCGACACGGTCAGGGTGTTTCTCTGCGAGATTGTCTTTTTCTCCAAGGTCGGTAGAGAGGTTGAAGAGCATGGCTACAGGGGGCTTGTTCTTGGCTTTCCTGCGTGGTTGCTGAAGCAGGAGTTTCCAGTCGCCTTGGCGAATGCCTTCCAAAGTGCCGCGCGATGAATAGTGGAGGAACTCTTTGCGGGGACTGGTTTTGGTCTGGGTGAGCACTTGGGAGACGTCTAGGCCGTCGATTTTCTTTTCGGCTTTGAGCGGGTGGCCGGAGAGGGTGGCGATGGTGGGAAGCAGGTCGATGCTGCTGACGAGTTCGTTCGATGATTTTCCTGTGGGGACAGTACCGGGACACGAAATAATGAATGGAACGCGTTGTCCGCCTTCGAAAGTGGTGCCTTTTCCTGCTCTGAGAGGGCCTGCGCTACCGCCGTGGTTCTTGAATGAGAGCCAGGGGCCGTTATCGGTGGTGAAGATGATGTAGGTGTCCTTTTCGAGTTTCAGGTCGCGGATGGTTTTGAAGATGCGACCGCACTCGGCGTCGATGTGTTCAATGACGCATTTGTAGGCATTTTTAGGGTCAGGGTCTAACACATCGTCCGGCACATAGAGCGGTATGTGTGGCATGGTGTGCGGTAGGTAGAGGAAAAATGGTTTGTCTTTGTTTTTCTCGACAAATTTGATCGCTTCATCGGTGTAGCGCCGGGTGATGGTGCGTTGGTTGACGGGCACTTCGATGATTTTTTGATCGCGGATGAGGGGTGTTTTCCAGAGTGGGGAAAACTTGTCCTGATTCTTCCAGCTTTCGTCCTGGCTCATGCGTGGCTTGCCCTTGTTATCGGGATGGCTCATGTCATTCGAGTAGGGAATGCCGAAGTAGGAGTCGAAGCCGTTGGAGGTGGGGAGGGTTTCCGGGACGTGTCCCAGGTGCCATTTGCCGACGCATGCGGTGGCGTAGCCATTTGCCTTCAGGTGATCCGCAATGGTGAGTTCGTCTGGGTGCAGTCCGTGGGTGTGTGCGGGGAAAACGACGTGGCGGTGCATGCCGACGCGTTTTGGGTAACAGCCTGTTAAGAGTCCGGCTCGTGATGGTGAGCAGACGGGTGAGGGGACATGGAAGTCGGTCAGCTTCAACCCTTCTGCGGCGAGTTGATCGAGGTGCGGGGTTTTGATGGTTTTGGACCCAAAGCAGCCGAGGTCTCCATAGCCTTGGTCATCGGTGAAGATGATGATGAAGTTTGGGTCGCGTGCTAGAGCTGATGAGCAGCAGAGGAGTAGGATGATGAGGATGTGTTTCATGGTGGTGATTATTCTTGGAGGTATGTTTTGGGTTTATACAGTATGGAGAAAGGTATGAACAGGATAGCGGTGATCAGCATGAGTTTGGTGAAAAACCAGAAGTAGGAGGCTCCCTCTAGCTTTGTTTGGCCTCCGGCAAAATAGCTGGTAGCGATCGGGTCGTCATTTGATTCGGGTGTCGTTTTTCCAGATTCTTCAGTAACCTGTTCTCTCTTCTTTTTGGCGAGCCAGGTTTCAGTTTCGTCAACTTTGTTCTCTTTTACAGAAACCATGACCCCGAGGTCCCATTTTGTTTTTGGCAGTTTGTCTGGTCCGTCCGATGTGAGTCGGGCTTTCGTAGAGCTTATGAGTGTGTATCGCAGAGGGTTGCCCCAAGGATCTGTGATGCTGGAAACTGCCTTGGCTCCGTTTTCTGTAGTCGGTAGTTTCTTTGTTTGGAGGTAGATGCTTTTGATGGCGGCTGCACTTTCCTTGAGCAGAGGATGAGCGGGTGACAGGATTTCTCCCTCATCATTGAGTTTGAGGTCGTCATGCGAGTCTTTTTTTCCATCATACCCGGTATGCGAGGTATTCTTTTCCAGTTTGATCTCTGGGATCTGGATGTAAACATTGATGAGGCCTGTGATGCCGTTGCCAACGAACACAGACAGCAGAAAAAGTCCCATGATGAACGATTTCATCTTGCGGGGTGCCTGGGTGTAGGAAAACTCGAGGCAGACGATGGATATGAGGATTTCTGCTGTGGTGAAGATGAGGTATGCGAGTAGTTGCCACCAGACAGATGGGGTTTCACCGCGATCAATGGCTTCTTGGGCCCAGGAAATAACGGCGAATGAAATCACCATGAGGAACAGACCTACGCCGATCTTCCTCAGTGGCGTGAGTGTGATGACTTTTGAAACGTTGGGATAGATGATCCAAGTAAAGATAGGGATGAGGACGAGAATGAGAAATGGGTTTGCGGCTTGTATTTGTGACGGAAGGACTTCCATGCCGAAGATGTGGCGGTCCATTTTTTCTGCCTGGAAGACCAGGGTGTTGGCGGTCTGGTCAAACAGGCACCAGAAGATCGCGACAAACAGGTAAAGCGGAATGAGTTTGCCAATGGCAACGAGGCCATCCCGGCTGAATAATTCGCTGCCGAATGCTTTGCCGTGTGCTGGGATGTGGACGAATTTGTGTCGACCCATCCAGAAGAATACGGTGGCCAATGCCATAAGAACTCCCGGAAGGCCAAATGCCCAGTGGGGACCGTGCCATTTGAGTATCCAGGGGATGGATATGTTAGATATGACTGCGCCGAAGTTGATGGAGAGGTAGAAGATATTGAAAATCTTTGTGATCAGGTGGCGGTTTTTTGCCCCGAATTGGTCTCCTACATGTGCGGAGACGCATGGTTTGATTCCACCCGCACCGATGGCGATGAGCCCAAGACCTGCCAACAGCCATATCTGCACGACGCCGCCGATGCCCATGAAGGCGAGTGACAGGTGGCCTAGGCAGTAGACGATGGAGAGAGTGATGATGGTTCGGTATTTTCCGAAGAAAATATCGGCAATGAGTGCTCCGAAGAGTGGAGTGAGGTAAACGGCGGAGTTGAAGAAGGAGACGTAGGCCGTTGCCTTGGCTTCGCTCATGGATTCGCCTCCTAGGACGCCAAGGTAATTGGCGAGAAATATCGCGAGCGCTGCCTTCATTCCGTAGAAGGAAAACCGTTCTGCGGCTTCGTTGGAGATGATGTAGGGGATGCCACCAGGCATTCCTTCGGTTTCCTTGGGGTGGGTGCGGTAGGGCATAAGAAATATGTTAGAGGTTGAGCGCACTGATCAATTCGCTCATGCTATGAATCGTGTGTGTCGGATTTAGATCCGCCAGAGCAGGTGGGTCATGATATCCCCAGGTGGCGGCTATGGATGTCATGCCAGCGTTTTTGGCAGTTTCGAGGTCGATTGTCGAGTCACCGACGAGTGCGGTATGTGCTGGTGCGATGGATAGTTCAGTGCAAATAGAGAGAGCACCAGATGGATCGGGTTTCGGTGGAATATCTCTGAGCTGGCCTCGGACAATGGGGAAATGGATATCCGGAAAAAGAAAATCGGTGATCTCTCGGCAATACTCATCGGGTTTGTTGGAAAAGACAGCGATGGTGATTTTTAGATCTGCAAGTATTGCCAGCGTCTCGATCACTCCGGGATAGGGGTGAGTGCCGTCTCTCCAGGTCCGTGCGTAGTCGTTCCGCATTCCATCCACTAGCTTGTCCAGTTGATCACCCGTAACGGTGGGGGCTGCACGCTCGACCAGTTTTCCAATCCCGTTACCGATAAAGCCTCGAACGTCGGATTCAGGGTGGGTGTGAAGCCCCGCTGCATCGAGGGTCCTATTGAGAGATGCCGCGATGCCGGGAAGCGAGTGCACGAGGGTTCCGTCCAAATCAAAAATAATGCCGCGAATCACGCTGGCGAGCATCGGGAGTAATCTCGGCATGTTCAAGAACTACCCTACTAAAAAAATTCGGCCCCCATGTGCTGCAACACATGGGGGCCTGCACTATCACACAGCAAATACACAATCATTTGCTAGATTTTTTCCTGGCGCTTCCGTCGGAAGGCGAGGGGGAACACGGACAGAACAAACAGAAAGGCGGTGGATGGTTCGGGAACAGCTGTCAGGGAGGAGAATTCGTTACTTCCGAGTGAGCTTACGCGATTATCACTGGTGCTCATCAGGGTGTTGAAGGTCTTGCCGGTGTCTGGGCCATCGGTGCCTTGCCAGCCGAAACGGATCTTGTATTCGGTGGTGTTATCGAACTTCCAAGCGGCGAGGTGTTGTCCGTCGCCACCGAGCTGGTCGGCGATTTGTTCAGCGGAAAGCATACTGGAAGCTCCGGTGACCTGGACGAATTCCATCATGAATCCACCGGATGTGTCGGAGAGGTCGGTGCCAAAGAATGACGAAGTGAAGGATGCGGGGCCTTGGGTGTTGTCAGTGCCGTTGGCGTAGAAGCGGACGGTGAAATCGGCATAGTGCAGTCCGTCGCCATTGGTTCCGGCGAAGACCGGTGCCCAGGCGGCGTTCTCGATGGCCTTTGGGTTCATGCTTTCGAGAGCACGGCTGTTGGGGCCATTTACTTCGAGCATGTTGATGTTGGTGAGGTTGTCGACCGTAACCACGGCATCGGTGCCTGAAAAGAAATTGGAGAAGCGGTATGAGGATCCTTGCTCGTTGGCGTTTCCTGCGATCAGCTCGGCTGCCCGTGAGTTCATGTTCTGCGCGGCGGCACTTCCGATGAGGAAGCTGGCGATGGTGCAGAGACTGATGGATGTGCTGAGTTTCATGAGTCGGATGGGTTGTTTTCCCGAAGGCAGGTGCAGTGTGCGATAAATTTCAAAAAATGCAAGATATTATTTATAAAAAACTTAATTTAAGGGTGTATTAGTTTAAAAACCATTCTGATATTACACCTTTCAAGACATTATAAACAACTTATATACAAGGGGTTATGAT
>JARFPV010000617.1 GCA_029288115.1 Akkermansiaceae bacterium
GGCAGAACGGCGGGCACGTTTCTCAGTGATCGCAGGCTTGTAAATATAACGGCGCGAATCCTTGCTATGTTTCACCATGCCCTTGTTTTCAAGAGTCGCCATGAGGGCACGCACAGCAGAATAGGACGGCGGATCAGGGAGGCTCTCGAGCACCTCCTTGGCAGACGCCTGACCCAAACGATACAAAATATCCATAATCTGCCTCTCTCGGCGCGACATCTGACCTTTCTCAATGCGGTTCATGACGACACTCTGACACAATGCTGGAAATACTGCAATTGCAAAAGTGCTATTTTTTTAGCACAAAGGGATTGACACCCGGATTTAATTGCTGTTTTTTTAGCACCGTTATGAAAATACCATCCTTAGTCAAGTTGACCGCTGCCACCGCATTGATGGCCGTGCCGTTCATTTTCTCATCGTGTGCCACTCCAGCAGGAGCTCCCCCGGCACCTGCAGCTGAATACGCCGCCGGAGGTAGTGTCGGCAACGTAGCCACAGCGGGTTTGCGCGCAGGTGATTTTAGCGTCACGCGCGATTCGATCAGCCCGCTACTGAGCACCCCAAAATCCCGCCCCGGCCTCGGCACCGGATGGGGAAGTCGAGTCAGCTCCAACTTGAGTTACACAAGTTTTCGGCGCACCAGTTCCAAACCTGCCGCTGTTTCCAGCATTTACTACAATGACAAGGATGGCGTCGCGGCAATGGCAGGCAGTTGGAAATATACCGGCAATGGCATGCAGCGAGCAGCGGGTGGCCTCGTTGAATGGGGAGTCAAGGGCTCGTGGGGCATGCTCAAAAACTACAATACCGGCAGTCGGAGGTATGTGGTTGGTCGCAAGGGCAGCAACTATTCCCTTGTGGTGAAAAACCTCTGTCACTCTGCACTCGAAGTCATACTAAGTGTGGATGGCCTGGATGTGATGGATGGCAGAGAAGCATCGTTCCGCAAACGTGGCTATATCATTCAGCCTGGAAAAACACTGACAGTGAAGGGATTTCGTACGAGCGAATCAGCAGTAGCTGCATTCAAATTCTCATCAGTATCAGGTTCCTACTCAAACCTCCGTCATGGAAAAACCCGGAACGTCGGGGTCATCGGCATGGCAGTGTTTACTCAGAAAGGCGTCGATCCCTGGAAGTGGTCGCGTCCAGCCATACGCCAGCGACATGGCGCCAGTCCGTTTGCTGAAGCTCCTCATTCGCGTGCCAGATAACGCCGCTATTGATTTTTCCCCGTGTGTTAATACGAGCCACTCCGACTGCATGACGCGGCTGGGGTGGCTTTTTTAATTGGAGTCATCCAGAATGAGAGTAGTATATAGCCATGGCCTACGCCCGATCCAAAACACCGTTAGTCTTCTTCGCTGCCGTGGTGACTCTCAGCATCGTGACGGTGTTCCTGCTGATCAGCAAATGCCAATCCGACAAAGTTGAGCCGACCGGCACAAACACCCCATCCAAGCCCTCGGAGGGTGATCAAATGACACTCACACCAAATGGCAAACACGTGGATGAGGTAGACACACGGCTGGGTGCCACACCAGAAGAATTGGTCGGACGTATCAGTGAAGTCACTATCAAAGCAAACGACACCGGCGATGTGCAACCATTGATTGATCTTCTCGGCTCCAAGAACCTGAGCGCAATGCAAGCCAAGCACTTACGAGAGTTGGCCTCAGCCTCGAAACTGAAGCTGGATGCAAACAGCCCGTTTTCCTCGATACAGGGAGCCAATGACCGCTGGGCTCTCAACCTGTTTGACCGCTCACGTATCCTGCTCGATCTAGAAAAAAC
>JARFPV010000620.1 GCA_029288115.1 Akkermansiaceae bacterium
GTATTAATCATTGGCATCGCAATCCATCAGCTCAGAAAGAAATCCTGATACGGCGCTCTCAACTTCTGTAAAAACGCAACACCCCATCCTTGATTTCCTTCGCAATCACATAGAGCGCAGGTAATAGGATCAGGGTGATCAGGGTGGCGAAGAGTATACCGAATGCCAATGAGGCTGCCATCGGTTTGAGGAATTGCGCCTGCACTTCGTTCTCCAGTAATATCGGGGCCAGCCCGAAAAATGTCGTCAGCGAGGTCAGCAGAATCGCCCTGAAGCGATCGGCTCCGGCAAGACGGCATGCCTCCAGAGCAGACACTCCCTCTTTCCTCAGGTCATCAACCCGGCAGATGAGCACGAGTGAGTCATTGACCACCACCCCCGAGAGCGCAAGGATTCCAAAGACGGAAAGAATGGAAACCGGAATACTCATCATATAGTGACCTAATAAGGCACCAATAATACCGAACGGAATAACTGACATGATAATCAGTGGCTTGGCATAACTCTTCAGTGGGATTGCGATCAGCACATAGATGAAAACGATGGAAAATACAAAACCCATCAACAGGGATTTCATTGACTTCGCACGCTGCTCTGCCTCACCACTCTGACTGATGGAAATGTTAGGGAATTTGGCCTTCATCTGAGGGAAATACTCATCCTTCAAACGCTCAAGCACCTCTTCTGATGAGGTGATGGTCTTATCCACACGTGCCTCTACCGCAACGACCCGTTTGTTGTCGTATCTTTCAATAGAGGCCAACGACTCCGAATACTCGGTTTGGGCAACCACGGAGAACGGCACAATCGTTCCGTCAGCTTTCCGGATGCGCATGTCCCGAAGGGTATCCAGCGATGCTCGTTTATCCTTCGGATAGCGCACCATCACGCGTACTTCATCGCGCCCACGTTGAACCCGCTGTGCCTCTCTACCATAAAACGCATCCCGGACATTGCGCGCCAGATCTCGCTTGGTGAAACCTGCCGCCTGCCCTTCCGGGGTGATGCCGTAACGAATCTCAGGTTTACCAGAATCAAAGGTGTCGAGGATATCATCAACTCCACGATACGTCGCGACGACTTCCTTCATGTCATCAGCCGCAGCTTTGAGCTCTTCCAGATTCTCGCTTTCCAGATTGATCACAACATCACCTCCGGGAGGACCAGCGCGTGCGGCAAATGATAGCGACCGAGCCCCCGCTACAGGCCCTACTTTTTTTCGCCAATCACGGATGATTTTTTCGGTCGAAAGAAATTCCCTCGTGGATGATCTGGTCAGTTCCGCTGCAATGGCAGCCCGGGTGTTCGTGCTGGCGGATACCTGAATCTCCAGAAATGGGTCATGCCCGAACTTCTTCTCATATTCCTTTCCAAGATCACGCGCATGCTGAGCAATTTGCTCCGCATTCTTATGGAGGTATTGCACCGACTGCCCTTGCTCAAGCTCCAACAAGGCGGAAACGTTATCTCGATAGATGTTTGGAAAAAACACAAACCGCAGTTGCCCCGCGGGAAACAACCCAATCACTACGATGAGGATTGCAAGAAATCCACCGACGACCGCATAGCGCCATGGAATCAGCGCTCGAAGGACCGGACGGTAAACACGCTCAATCAGCCACTGCAATCCACCTGCAATCGACCCTTGGAATTTTGCCCAACCACGCGTCAGCCAGTTCTTCGGTTTCTTGTGCACATCAATGTGCGCCAGATGCGATGGTAAAATCAGCTTGGACTCAATCAGAGAGAAAATGAGGCAGAAAATCACAGTGACAGCAATCTGACCAAAGACGTTACCCAGCCTGCCACTCACTTGGGTCAGAGGAAGAAACGCAGCAATGGTCGTTATCACTCCAAAGGTGGCCGGAGTAATCACCTTGCTGACACCCCGCACAGTGGTCGTTATCGCCGAGTCCCCTCGTTCAGGGTGGTTGTCTTTTTCCTTTTCCGAGTAGATCGACTCACCAATGACGATGGCATCATCAACCACGATGCCTAATACGACCAGAAAACCGAATGCGGAGATCACATTCACCGAAAGATCAACTCCTGGAATTGGGAACAAAGTAACCGCGCCGGCAAGAGAAACCGGGATACCAATGGCGACCCAGAACGCGAGCCTCAGGTTAAGGAACAACATCAAAATCCCCAGAACAAGCAAGCAGCCCAGCCCACCGTTTTTTCCTAACAAAATCAGACGATCCTTAATATTCACCGCCCCGTCGAGCCAGCTCTTGACTTTCACACCCGCTGGCAGGTCCCTGAAATTTGCCACCACTTCTTGCGCCTGATTCACGGCGTTGATAATGTCATCATTCCCTTCCGTGGTGATTTTCAAACTGGTCGTAGGAAGACCACGAAACCGGTTATAAAAATCCTGGTCGACAAAAGCATCGCGCACTTCCGCCACATCCCTAACATAGATACGTGTTCCGTCGGGGTTGGTTCGCACAGGAATACTTTCAAAATCCTTTTTCCGGTATGCCTGCTCGCGCGAGCGCAGTGCGATATCCCCCCGCTCGGAACGAACCACACCACCACCGAGATCGAGCGAATTATTCGAAACCGCTTGAGCAACCTCATCGAACGTCAGCTGGTAATAGCGGAGTTTTTCCTCGGATGGCTCAATGGATATCTCGTAATCACGCGCGCCAAAGGTCTCGATTTTTGAAATGGCATCCTCACGCAGCAGCAGGTCACGAAGTTTGCGAGCCGTTTCTTTCCTCACCTCCTCAGGAACCTCACCATAGATTTCCACCCAGAGCACCTGATTGGTGCGTTTCTTCTCGGTGACCACGGGCTTTTCTGCCTGCTCTGGCAAAGATGGAATCGCATCTACCTGGATTTTTACATCATCTAATAGTTTGGTAATCGGATAGCCTTCCTTCGCCTGAATCGTAACCGTCGCAACATTATCCTGACTGACGGAACGTATGTGATCAATACCATCGACCGATTCCAATGCCTCCTCGATCTTGATCGACACCCCCCTTTCCACGTCCTCGGGTGTACCTCCCCGGATCGGTACTTTCACTGTGACTGTCTCTGCCGCGAAAGCAGGAAACCCCTCCTTCCTGACAGTGAGCGACGTGACGATACCAGCCGCCAGGATACTGAACATCAGAATGTTAGCCACCACCGGATTCGTAGCGAACCAGTTGATAAAGGGGTGCTTTTCAAGTGAGTTCATCCGTCAGTGGTCACTTGTCATGGGTGATTGGCTTCACTTTCATACCTTCGCGAAAATTGGTCAGCGGCCGTGACACAATACGCAGCGGTGGTGAAAGATCAGTTTTTCCCATCCTGATGTAGGCATTCCCATCCAGCGAATAGGCACGAGTGGCATCGATCCGTACGAGTTGATCTCCCTGATCCAATGCCCAAACAAACGCATCATTAACCAGTGCCGCTTCGGGAATCATATAGGTGTTGTTGATTGGATTCGCAGGTATGGAGGCATTGACAAATGTGCCTACAGCAAGCGCACGCGATGCCTCATCGTAGGGGTCGGAAACCTCCGCAATCACATAGGTCACCTGGTTCTGAACATCAACCGTAGGCTCCGTCCTCACCATTTCCGCCCTCCACTGCACATCGGGCATCTTGGGTGCTGTTAGTGTAATGGTTATTTTTTCCGGCGAGGTTTTTCCTGACCCGGGAAGCGTGATTCTGGAAACCTGATCGGCAGTTAGAGGAAGTCTGATTTTCACACACTCTGTTGCCACCAGTTTGCCCAACGATATCTGTGTGGTGGCAAGATTACCCAGCGATGCTGATCGGGCTGTTACAATCGCATCAAACGGCGCCTTGATCTCTGTGCGCTCAATGTCAGCCGTGGCTTTGAGAATCGCCGCTTCCGTGGCAGTGATCGTCGCTTTCGCCGCATCCACCTGAGGCTGGCGCAGGACAAATC
>JARFPV010000621.1 GCA_029288115.1 Akkermansiaceae bacterium
ACCGTAACGGGCACGCGCAGTGGCTGGGTAGCGGTTCGTCTCATCGGAGAGGGGGACTGTGATGCTGAATGACTCGCCGTAAGGAACATGATGAGGGGTGCCTATTCCTGACACATCAAGCTGGGTGAAAGTGAAACGTTCGGTTTCGGACAGAGGCATGAGCCAACGTTTCAGGGCATTGATACCCGCCTCGGGCATGCTCACGAGCCCGGTGACTGCCAGAATGAAGAGAGACATGACGACGAGCGACCACTTGCGGTGGCGGGCCGCAGGCAAGGCATTGGTGAGGTCACGGCCTGCCGCGTCGGCGGTAACGGTGCGCATCGCTGCCGCCCGGAGCTCGGGCGAGAGCGTTTCCTTGGTTTCCGTCTGGTCCTGCAGTTCGACAGCACCGAGCAACCGGTCGCCAAGCCTGGGAAAACGACGGGCAATCAAACGGGCGAGTTGATTCTCGCGGCGGTGTCCATAGACCCACCGGTGGATCCAGTAGGGTGCAAATATGGCGAACAGAGAAACCCCGCCGAGTAAGATCATGAGACGGACAGTGGTCGGTGTTTCAAAAAATCGATCCAATCCAAATACGAGCAGGAATGAAAACAGAAGGCCAAAGAATCCAGCCAGGACGGCTTCGGCGATCTTAATCTGCCAGAGGCGTTTTTTGAAGTCCTCAAACTGTTTGCGCAGACCCTCCGGTATGGGCGCTTCACGGTTTTGATCGTTGTCTGGAATGTGGTCTGGCATTGGCTATATGACTGAGTGTAGGAAGGAAGGTGGTAGATTTGCTTCAGTCGGTTATCTTGTATGCAATCTTGTCCTAAGTGGTGCTCTTTGTGACAGGGTAAATCTAAGGCTAAAATACACCCTTTCAACCCGATCTGCTGCTAATAGGAAAAGCGTTTCACAGACTTAGAGTCGAATCCAGCGTATTTGTTATAAAGTTAACGTTTTCAAACTGAGATTTTTGTCCATGAAATGTTGATAAAATGAGAAAACACGACCGTTTCCATGGATGATGCGTTTTTCGTTGTTGGGCGTTTGTCCGTCGGCGAGTACCGGAATGGACTTGCAATCTGTCCGAACCCGATTAAATCCACCCCAGATTTTGCGTGACCTAATCACAGAACCCGCATTCACAGAGGCGGATTTAGGAATGCCGCTGCCGAAAACGAGGCATGCGTGTTCCGTTTGCCTGCCAACCTGGAACTCGGTTCTCGGCTACGAGAAGAAGCTGGCAAAGGTGATGCGAGCATTACAAGCGGGATATCCACGATTTGTTCTGCATCCGGCGACCGAGAGATTGTTTGAGGTTGCGAGGGCATCACTTGCGGAGAACGGATCACAAGTCGTTGTTTTCCCTAACAAGGATGCGGCGCAGCGCGCTCAGAGGTTTGTGGAGAAACGAACGGGGTCGGCATCACGCATTGCAAGTTTCGAGGGGCTCCAAGCTCTAGTCGTCAGTGAAGAGGACTACCCGGTGGCGATGGAATACTGGCGATACACAGGTGAGGTGGTGAGTAGTCGACAGGCGGATCGTATTCTCCGCGGCAAGGAGAGTAAGAGTCACAATTCTGTAAGTCTACGCAAGCGTCTCGCCAAGTTGGGAAACCACAAACCTGAGAGTGTCTTTATATATGAGAATGGCATGGCAGCGATGTATGCCATCTTTCGGGCTGCAAATAAACTTCTCCCTGGGCGAAAGACCCTCCAGCTCGAGTTCCCATACGTCGATGCAATGAGGGTGCAGAAACACCTCGGAAACGGTGTGGTTTACCTGAACGAAGCGGTGGGTGAATCGCTCGATGAGGCGCTAAGCCGGATTGCCAAGGGGGAATTTTCCGCGGTCTTTTGTGAGGCACCGAGCAATCCGCTGATGCGCACAGTCGATCTTCCTAGGGTCTCTCGAGCCTGCCGTGACGGTGGCGTGCCACTGGTTGTGGACGACACCATAAGCTCCACTGCGAACGTCCGGGTGGACAAATATGCGGATGTCATTGTATCAAGCCTCACCAAGTGGATTTCAGGGAAGGGGGATGTTATGGCGGGGCAGATCACCGTGTGCCGCAAGTCGCCATTACAGAGTGAGTTGATGGCGTTTTTTGAAGCCGATTGCCCGAACGGTTGTCGACTTTATGCCTCGGATGCACGTGTCTTGGCGCGCAATATCAGTAGTTTCAGCGACCGGATGAAAAAATGCAACGAGACAGCCGAGGTGATTGCCGACTTCCTGCAGGCTCATCCAGCGATCGAGACCGTCTGGTATCCGAAATATACAACGCCGGAAAGCTATGAAGCGATTCGCCGCGAGGGCGGAGGGTACGGTGGCCTGATTTCATTTGTGCTGAAGAATCGGAAAAAGACACCACGGTTCTTTGATGCCCTCAAGATTTCGAAAGGTCCAAGCCTAGGCACGGAGTTCAGTTTGGCTTGTCCATATACATTACTCGCTCACTATGATGAATTGGAGTGGGTTGAGGGCTGCGGGCTTGATAAGCACTTGATTCGCATTTCCGTGGGCACCGAGGACGCAGGAGAACTCGAGAGCCGGCTAGCCCAGGCTCTCGAACTCGCTTGATCCCGTCTTAATAGGGGGTTCATTACGCATTTTGCCGCTCATGGCACACCAGTTGCTCGGATCCTGTTGCAGCCCCACAAGGCGATTGTAACATTAGCATCATGCCCATCTTACCCAACAATTTGCTTGCCAATATGCCGATTCTGGTGCAATAGACTTGCAGCGCCTTATGTTCCTGCACAAAAGACACTAGTTTTTCCTTTTTCCATCCAACCTAACACAAACCTAATGGCCAGAAATAAAACCAAACTCGCCTTACGTGTGAACGAAGAAAACCCGAATCACCACCTGTGGAATAACCGCGGTGTATGGTGGTGCCATCTCACAGTGCATAAGAGCGACGCGACCTCAGAAAGGCTGCGCTTTTCACTCAAGACCCGTGACCTCGACAGCGCTCGTGACAGACGCGACCGTATCCTGCGTGATATTGCCGAGCACTACGAGATTGCTGCTTAATTAACCATTTCCACAAGATACCCGCTGCCCGCTCCTTACCGAGGATAGGCAGCGGGTCTTTTTTTGCCCTAATCAGGTGGATTCCTCATATTGCCACTTCTCATCAGCAGACCACTTGTTAAGTTCATCACCTGCATATGGCGCGTGAATACAAAATTTCATCGGGTAAGAATTCCGGTCAGATCTCTCGAGGATCCTCGGGGATTGATTATGCCGCTGAACTCAACGATCAACAATACGCGGCTGTAAGCTCGGCTCCCGGCCCTGCTCTGGTGATCGCCGGTGCCGGCTCGGGAAAAACACGCACTCTCACTCACCGAGTTGCGTATCTATTGGACAAGGGGGTCGAGGCGTCGAATATTTTGCTGCTTACGTTTACGAACAAGGCAGCGCGTGAAATGTTGGAACGCGTCGAGCAGTTAGTCCCCCAGGACATGAGTGCGCTGTGGAGCGGCACATTCCACAGCATTGGCAACAGGATACTGCGTCGTCACGCCGATGTATTAGGTTTCACACGATCATTTTCCATACTCGACCGCGACGATCAGAAGTCGCTCATGACGGAAGTGGTTCGCAGCTTGAATATCGAGACTGGTGGCAGGCGGTTCCCCAAAGCGGATTTGTTAGCCTCGATTTTCAGCCTGTGTGAAAACACCTGCGAGCCGCTGGAGGAAATCCTCGAATATCGGTACCCGCACCTCGAGGAGTGGCTTGAGGAAATCAAAAAAGTGCGCAAAAGGTACCGAAAAAGAAAGCTCGATACAAACTCAATGGATTTCGATGACCTGCTTGTCCTCACCCTGAAACTATTGCAGGAGCATCAGGATTTGCGTGGTTTGTATCAGAAAAAATTCCGCCATGTGCTCGTGGATGAGTATCAGGATACCAACAAGGTGCAGTGCGATCTCATCGACCTGTTGGTTGGCGAAAAACAATACCTGATGGTGGTCGGGGATGATGCCCAGTCGATCTATTCGTGGCGTGGTGCCGATATGGAGAACATCCTTAGTTTCCAGGAAAAGTATCCTGACGCCGAGGTGTTTAAAATCGAGACCAACTATCGCTCAGTGCCTGAGGTTCTTGAGCTTTCCAATGCTGCGATCCGGCCTAACAAAGTCCAGTTTGCCAAGGAGCTGCGTGCTGTGCGAGAGGCCGGGGCAATGGTGCCTGCGATGGTTGCGCTTGATGATCCTTCTGTGCAGGCGGAGTTTGTGGCCGAGCGCATAGATGAGCTGATTGGCGAGGGGATTGAGCCCGAGGAAATCGCAGTGCTCTATCGGGCGCATTACCAGAGCATGGAAATTCAAATGGAAATGACCCGGCGCGATCTGCCTTTCCAGATCACCAGCGGGTTGAGGTTTTTTGAGCAAGCACACATCAAGGACGTGTCGGCGATGATTCGCTTCGCGGTGAATGGTCGGGATGAAGTCAGTTTCAAGCGTATGGTTCTACTCCTTCCGGGGATAGGAGCTCGCACGGCTGATAACCTCTGGACCGCCTGGCAAAATTCCGCAGTCGGTAGAAGCACTGAAATACCCGAGTCGTTTTCCAACACCCTGTTGACGTTCCGCGTCCCAGCGAAAGCAAAAGATACATGGGAGCAACTGTGTCACACTCTCGATGAACTCGCCCCGGGTGGTGAGTTTGAACGACCTTCTAACATGATTTTTTCGATCATGGAGGGAGTTTACGAGGACTACATGCGGGGCAGTTTCGATAACTACGAAAATCGTAAGCAGGACATCGAACAGCTGATGCAATATGGTGAGAATTATGATGATATCCTCGAGTTCCTCGCCCAGCTCTCGCTGATGTCATCGGTTGATAACGAACCGGCTGGAGGTAAGCAGGGTAAGGACGACAAGAAAAACGAGGGTGTTATGCTTTCATCGATTCACCAGGCGAAGGGTCTGGAGTGGAAAGTCGTTTTTCTCGTATGGCTTGCTGACGGAATGTTTCCAAACGGTCGCGTGCTCGATTCTGGTGACAGTGGCATGTTTGAGGAAGAGCGCAGGTTGTTTTACGTTGCCGTGACCCGAGCCAGGGATCAACTCTACCTCACCTACCCATTGACCAATCCCAAGAGCTACACTGGAGAATACATGACACGCCCATCTCGTTTTCTTGACGCCGTCGAGGGATTGACTGAGGAGTGGGAAGTCTCCACATGGTAGTGCATATTTTGACTGGATTCAGAGCGTATCTAATTGTTCTTGTCACTTAGGATGAGATGGTTATCATACGAACGATCATTTAATTCGACCCGTGCAAGACAGACATACAAACAAATCCACGCCTAAGCCTTTCAAGGCAAAGTTAAAGCATTACCATCGTACTGCTTCCCCCGACTTGTATTCCAAGAAGCAAAAGCGCTGGGAAGACGTGTCGGCTGGTGGATTTGGTGATTCATTGATTAAGCAGTCGAAGAGAGATCCAATTCTGTCGATTAAGCTGACATCCCAAGAATCTGCGGATGATAGCGAGTAGGAGGACAGCAGACACCAATCGTTGCCCGGTCTGATCATGTGTCCGGAGTGCACAATTTGACGCAGTGAGTAAAAGTGTCGCGATCAACCGTGGCAAAGTGTGACATTTTGTCTCGAATCTGGTGGTTTTTACTGAATGCTCAGATTAGACGATTCTGTAACCCTCTTATTGTGTGTGGGTTAGGTGAATTTTGAAGGGCTTGGCATGCCGTATGCATTGGCATGACTGGACATACGATCTAATTCGGCGTCCACACATTCAATCAATTTTCAAAACCCATACCAGAAAGGATACAACTATTATGGCTAAAATACTAGGAATCGACCTCGGAACCACCAACTCCTGCATGGCAGTGATGGATGGTGGCGAGCCACAAGTGCTGGAAAACTCCGAAGGTGCACGCACCACTCCATCAGTTGTCGCATTTACCAAAAGCGGCGAACGTCTCGTCGGCCAGGCAGCCAAGCGTCAGGCCGTCACCAACCCTAAAAACACCGTTTTTTCCGCCAAACGCCTCATTGGACGCAAATTCTCCGAGCTCAGCGAGGAGGACAAGCAGTTGCCTTATAAGGTCGTTGAAGCTGACAACGGCGACGCTCATATTGAGGTCGAAGACGGTGGTGAGACCAAGACCTATTCACCTCAGGAAATCTCTGCGATGATCCTCGGCAAGCTCAAGGCTGATGCCGAGGCCAAGCTGGGCGAAACAATCACCGAAGCGGTCATCACCGTTCCTGCGTATTTCAATGATTCACAACGTAACGCGACCAAGGCATCTGGTGAGATCGCCGGTCTGAAAGTGCGCCGCATCATCAACGAGCCAACCGCGGCTTCACTCGCTTACGGACTTGATAAAAAATCCGACGAGAAGATCGCCGTATACGACCTCGGTGGAGGAACTTTCGATATCTCAGTGCTGGAAATTGGCGACGGTGTGTTCGAAGTCCTCGCAACCGACGGTGACACCCAGCTGGGTGGAGACGATTGGGACAAGGCGATCATCAACTGGATCGTTGCTGAGTTCAAATCTGCCGAAGGTGTTGATCTCTCTGGTCAGCCTGATGCTCTTCAGCGTATTAAGGAGGAGGCCGAAAAAGCCAAGATCGCACTGAGTTCGGCTCAAAGCTATGAGATCAATCTTCCCTTCATTACCGCGGATCAGAATGGCCCCAAACACATCCAGACATCTCTTTCCCGCAGCAAGCTCGAGCAGATTGCCGACAGCCTCTTTGATCGCACCAAAAAGCCAGTCCTCGACTGCCTCAAGGAAGCAGGAGTTTCTGCAAGCGAGATCAATGAGCTGGTGCTCGTTGGTGGAATGACCCGTATGCCCAAGGTGCAGGAAATCGCTGGCGAACTCGCCGGTAAAGAACCGCACAAAGGTGTCAACCCAGATGAAGTGGTCGCTATCGGTGCTTCCATCCAGGGTGGCGTGCTTCAAGGTGATGTCAACGACGTGCTCCTGCTCGACGTTACACCGCTGAGCCTGTCGATCGAGACCATGGGCCAGATTGCGACACCGATGATCGAACGCAACACGACGATCCCCGCGAAGAAATCACAAACATTCTCGACCGCAGCTGATAACCAGCCTGCTGTTGATATCCGAATCTGTCAGGGCGAGCGTAAGATGTTTGCTGATAACAAGTTGCTAGGAAACTTCCAGCTCTCTGGCATCGATCCTGCACCACGTGGGACACCTCAGATTGAGGTTACCTTCGATATCGACGCCAACGGCATTCTTCACGTTTCTGCCAAGGACAAGAACTCCGGCAAGGAACAGAAAATCTCCATCGAAGGCTCCAGTGGTCTTTCCGATGAGGAAATCGAAAAAGCCAAGCGCGATGCCGAAACTCACGCCGAGGAAGATAAGAAACGTGCCGAAGTCGTTGAGACCAAGAATAACGCAGAGAACCTCGTCAACCAAGTTGAGAAACAGCTCGGCGAGCTAGGGGATCAACTTCCTGCAGAACTGAAGTCAGGCATCGAAACCAAGATCGAGGCTGTCAAGGAAGCACTCAAGGCTGACGATACCGATCAGATCAAGTCCAGCGTGGCTGACCTTGAAGCATCCCTGCAAGAACTTGCTCAAGCCGCCCAGGCAGCCGGAGCTGCAGGTGGCGCAGGTGGACCAATGCCCGATATGGGCGGAGACGCCGCTGACGCAGGCGATGAAAAACCTGCAGAGCCCAAGCAAGCCAAAGGCAAGGTCGTGGACGCAGAGGTCGTCGAAGACTAACAAACAACTCATGGGCTGGCTGATCCTTTGGGTCAGTCAGTTCTTTTCAACCCAAACAACCAACCAAAACAAAAACATTATGGCAACCATAACACCAATCGGACAGCGCGTCCTCGTGAAGCGCCTTGAAGCCGAAGCAGTCAGCGCTGGAGGCATCGTCCTTCCAGACACCGCCCAAGAAAAACCCCAGGAAGCTGAGGTCGTATCCCTCGGAACCGGAGGCACAGACGAAGATGGCAAAACCATCGAGTTCGCCGTCAAAGTAGGTGATACCGTCTTGATTTCCAAGTACGGCGGCACCGACGTCAAAGTGGACGGAGACGATCTCCTCATCCTCTCTGAGTCCGACATCCTCGGCATCGTGAGCTAATCACAAATTTCGAATCACAAATTACTAATCAAATATCATGGCTAAACAACTACAATTCGACGAAGCCGCCCGCCAGGAACTCCTGCGTGGTGTGGAAAAGCTCGCACGTGCCGTCAAAGCAACCCTCGGGCCTGCTGGACGTAACGTCATCATCGACAAGCAATTCGGTTCCCCAACAGTCACCAAGGACGGTGTTTCTGTAGCTAAGGAAATCGAACTTGAGTGCCCTTACGAGAACATGGGTGCCCAGCTTATCCGCGAGGTGTCTTCCAAGACATCCGACATAGCAGGTGACGGAACCACTACCGCTACCGTGCTTGCCGAAGCCATCTACAAGGAAGGTCTTCGCAACGTTACTGCCGGTGCAAATCCTATCTCACTCCAGCGTGGCATCATGAAGGCCTCCGAGGCCATCGTCGCCCAGCTGCACGAGATTTCCAACCCAGTCAACGACACCAAGGAGATCGCTCAGGTCGCTACCGTTTCCGCCAACTGGGACACAGAGATCGGCGGCATCATTGCTGAGGCAATGGACAAAGTAGGCAAGGACGGCACCATCACCGTTGAGGAAGCCAAAGGTATCGAAACTACTCTCGACGTTGTTGAGGGAATGCAGTTCGACAAAGGTTACCTCAGCCCATACTTCGTCACTGATTCCGAGTCCATGGAAGCATCACTCGATGACGCTCTCATTCTCATCAACGAGAAGAAGATCAGCAACCTCAAGGACCTGCTGCCACTTCTGGAAAAAGCTGCCAAGACCGGCAAACCACTTCTTATCATCGCAGAGGACGTTGAAGGCGAGGCACTTGCTGCTCTCGTGGTCAACAAGCTCCGCGGCACACTCAACGTGGCTGCCGTCAAGGCACCTGGTTTCGGCGACCGCCGTAAGGCCATGCTCGAAGACATCGCCATCCTCACCGGTGGTAAGGTCATCACCGAGGACCTCGGCATCAAGCTTGAGAACGTCGAGCTCGAAGACCT
>JARFPV010000671.1 GCA_029288115.1 Akkermansiaceae bacterium
ACACCGGGCTGATGACTTCCGCCAAGCGAGGTGAGGCATTTCTTATGGGGCGTTTTCACACCTTCACCGAGGGTATGCAGACGATCGTGATTCCAGCGAAGATGAGCTACAGCAAGCCGAATCTCCCAGCTGTAAACTACGTTGATCAGCACGTTTATAACAAGCTTCACAAGCTGAGGGTCATCCCTTCGGACATCTCCACCGATGCGGCATACCTTCGCCGTGTCCACCTCGACCTCGTTGGCCGTCTACCCACGCCTGAGGAGCAGAAGCGATTCTTCGCCGACAAGAATCCTGACAAACGCACTGCCCTCGTCGACCAGCTTATCAACACCAAGGAGTTCACAGAAATCTGGGTGATGAAATGGGCAGAGCTACTCCAGATCCGTACATTCCAAAACCAGGTGAGCTACAAGGCGGCATTACTTTATCATAATTGGTTGCGTGACCGGATCGCATCGAACACCCCATTCAATGAAATCATCCGCGAGCTGCTCATGTCGAAAGGTGGCACCTTCTCCAACCCTGCAACCAACTTCTACCAGGTTGAGCTGGATAACAAAAAACTCACCGAGAATGTCGCGCAGGTGTTCATGGGCACGCGTATCCAGTGCGCCCAGTGCCATAACCATCCATTCGATCGCTGGACGATGGACGACTACTATTCGTTTGCCGCATTTTTCTCCCAGGTGAAGAGGAAACGTGCCGAGGATCCGCGCGAGCAGATCATCTATGATGGCAGTGGCCAAATCCAGCATCCAGTAACCAAGAAGAATGCCGAGCCAAAATACCTCGGTGGTGAGTCAGTTGGCGAGACGAGGAAAACACGCCGCGAGCTCGTCGCAAACTGGTTGACGCAACCAGAGAACCCATGGTTTGCAGCCAATGTTGCGAATATCGTTTGGGCGCATTTCCTTGGCGTGGGTATCGTGGAGCCCGTCGATGACGTACGTGTATCAAATCCGCCGTCAAATCCTGAACTGCTCGACGCGCTGGCGAAAAAATTTGTCGAATATAACTTCGATTTCAAGCGTCTCGTCCGGGACATATGCACGTCGCGCACCTATCAGCTCTCGACTCAAACGAATGAGACGAACGTGAGCGACACACGCAACTTTTCCCACGCCAAGATCCGTCGCATGCGCGCTGAGGTGATGCTGGACGTGATTTCTCAGGTCACTAACACGCCAAACAAGTTCAAGGGTTTGCCCAAGGGTGCCAAGGCGGTGCAGATTGCCGATGGCAATACCTCCACCTATTTTCTGAAGACATTTGGTCGTGCCACGCGTGAGACCGTTTGTTCCTGTGAGGTAAAAATGGATCCCAGCCTGTCTCAGGCACTGCATCTCTTGAATGGCGAAACCACCCACAACCGTATCCGCAACGGCGGCGTGATTCGTGAGCTGATGAAAAAGAACATTTCGCCACAACAGATTATCACCCATCTCTATCAACGATGCCTTACCCGAGCTCCCAAGGCCACCGAGATGGAAAAACTCATGACTCATATTAACTCGGCAAAGGACGCCAAGGCTAAAACCGAAATCTACGAGGATATCTTCTGGGCTCTCCTCAACTCCAAGGAATTCATCTTTAACCACTAGCGTGGCGGTGACCTCCGGTCGCCTCGCCCAACTCATCAGCAAACAACCCGTGAATTCACTATTCACTAATCAAAATTCACCATTCAGATGCGCTCCGTTGGCAGCATCTCTCGCCCTTGCTGTTTCTGCGCATCTGCCCGCTGCGCCGAATTACGATGACCACATTCTCCCAATCTTCGAGCAGTCATGCACAAACTGCCATAACCCCGACAAACAAAAGGGAGACCTTGATCTGACGACTTACTCAGCTGCCATGCGCGGTGGCTCAGGCGGCAAGATCGCCGATCCGGGCGAAGGAGGTGATTCGAAACTCTACGGAGTCGTCACCCACACGCTCAAACCCAAGATGCCTCCAAAAGGTGATAAGCTGGCGAAAAAGGATGCCGATCTCATCCGCGCCTGGGTTGATGGGGGATTGTTGGAAAACAAATCAGGCAAACCCAAGAAAAAGAAAAAACCCGCATTTGCTCTGCAAGCTGCACCCGGCACCGGTAAACCTGAAAAGATTTCCATGCCCCAGCACCTTCTGCTGGAGCCGGTTGTTATTTCATCGCGTGGTTCTGCTGTTGCCGACATGGCATCCAGCCCATGGGCGCCGTTGCTCGCCGTTACCGGTCAGCGTCAGGTGCTGCTTTACAATACGGACACACTTCAGCTTTCCGGTGTTCTGCCGTTTGACGCGGGCCAGCCCGAGACACTTTCGTTTCACCCCTCAGGAAAATACCTCCTCGCGGGTGGTGGTATCGGAGGTAAGTCGGGGACAACCATTACCTGGGACATTGAATCTGGAAAAGAAATCCTGCGTGCTGGGAAGGACTTCGACTCGGTGCTTGCGGCCTCCCTACGTGCCGATCTTGGTGGGGTTAGCCTGGGTGGCCCCGGTAAGCGGGTGAAACTCTGGGATACCTCGGCAGATGAACAACTTACCTCGATCAAAAAACACACTGACTGGGTGACGCAACTTGCCTACTCGCACGATGGTGTTTTGCTTGCCTCGGGTGGTCGTGGTGGTGGTGTCCATGTTTGGGAGGCTGATACCGGTAACCCGTTTTATGAGCTCCGTGGCCATAAGGCATCAATCACCGGAGTGGCGTGGAGGTCGGACTCCAACCTTCTTGCCACGGCCTCAGAAGATGGAGCTGTGCTCGTTTGGCATATGAATACCGGCAAGCAAGTGAAGAAAATCACAGCCCACAGCGGTGGTGTGCTTTCCCTCGATTGGACTAGCAACGGGCACCTTGTCACCAGCGGGCGTGATAAGAAGGTCAAGGTCTGGAAACCAGATTTTAATCTACTTAAGGAATTGCCTGTGTTTTCGAACATGGTGACTGAGGTGGCATCTGTCTCTTATAC
>JARFPV010000058.1 GCA_029288115.1 Akkermansiaceae bacterium
GTTGAGGCTCCTGGTGCCAACGGCGTGGTCGATCTGCTGGTCACGGATCAAAATGACAAGCCTGTCGAAGCTGTGTTGAGCTTGGCGCTGGTGAATGAAGCCCTCTACGCGCTCTACCCAGAGGCTGCACCACCAATCCGCGATTTTTTCCAATCGGGTGCCCGGCGGAATGCTGAGTTCCGTCTCGGGTCAACCTGCGGGTTTGCCTATCAAGGGCGCACTCGACCTGTGGTGAAATCGGTCACAGAAGAAAAAGATCGGCTTGCCCGAAAGCAAAAAGAAATGGAGAAACTCGATAAATTGCACCTCGGGTATCAAAGCAGATATGCGAATGGATTTGTCGATCAAAAGAAATCTCAGAGAGGAGCCACGGGCGCTCTACCACGCCCGGAAGCTCCAGCAATCGAAGCTCCACGTAAAAGCACTTTGGATAAGGATGAACTTAAGGAGAAGAGTAGGTTTGCGGCAGGGGAATCCATAAGAGCCAAAAATGGCAAAGGCAGAGATACTGCCGGAAAGCCACGCAAGGAGGTGATGAATGCCTCGCGCTGGCTCGCACCGATTGTAACTGACGCTGAAGGTAAGGCTTGTGGGACGATTCCGCTTACTGATAACATGACCGAATGGCGTCTAACAGCTCGTGGCTGCACCAAAAAAACCTTGGTTGGACAAGCGACCGCATAGCTTATCACAAGGAAAGACTTTTTCCTCGAACTCAAGGTGTCGGTTCTTGTTCAAGAGGGCGATAAGATGCAGTTCCTCGCCAAGGTTCACAACCTAACTGATTTCGAAGGCAAGATTGATGTAACCCTCAACCTAGAGGGTGGGGAAGGGCTGAAAGACAGCCTTCAGCTCGACATCAAAAAACACTCGGTCACCGAGTGCATCTTTAAGAGTCATGCTATTCCACTCGCCAAATCAGTTACTCTGACTGCCAGCTCCAAGGCGGGTGACCACTCGGACACCCTGGTCATGAAACTTCCTGTGCGCCCCTGGGGTATGGAGTTTTCATCATCAGCAGGGGGGATGACCTCAGGAAATAGCCATGGAATTCTGCAATTACCAGCTGCCAAGAAATATACCCAGAGGGAGTTGGAAGTCAGCTTGAGCCCATCGGTTCGGCAGGCGCTAGTCGATTTCGCACTACGTGCTGGCGGCAGCTCATCCCAGGCTGATGACTTGCTCGCTGGCGTCTCCGCTCTGACCTATGCCATTGAACACAATGCTAAGGCGGAGGACATACGGGTTCTGCGTGATCGTGTCCAGGGCCTCGCTGCCTCGCTGACATCAACCCAGCGTTCCGATGGTCGCTGGAATTGGAATGGTGGTGCCGACCTCAACATAACGTGCCGGAGCTACTGGGCCTTGGCTCTGGCTCAAAAAGCCGGTATCCCGCTGCATCCTGACGTATTGAATAAAGCGGAGAAAAACCTCACCACTTCGTTTAGCAAACTCGGAACCAAGGACAATGATAACAAGACAATCATCCTGCATGCACTTTCGGTGACCGGTAAGGCGGATTTCGCTCATCTGAACCGGATTTATCGTGAACGCGCCGGGCTTTCAAATAACGCACTTGCCCGCGCCGCCGTCGCCATGGTCAATCTGGATCGCCCTGATTTTGCAAGTGACTTTGTGGATTTGTTAGTGAAGAAAGTGAAACTCGAATCACCGAAGAATCAACCTAAACTCGCGTGGTGGGAAGGTCACGGACATACGGTTCTGCAGTCACGCGATGAGACCACAGCCATGGCGTTACTCGCTTTGGCGGCTGTCAAACCTAAGTCTATACTGGCTGACCAGGCGGCAACCATGCTGCTGCGTAGTCAGGGGTGTTTCCGATATGCCTCACCCACTTCGCTCGGACCGGCTGTGGCTGCTCTGGCAGCTTATTATGGCAAGGCTAAGGATGACCAGGCAGATTTCGAAGTGACCGTTTTTGTCAACAACACAAAATTCAAGGTCTTAAAAAGCAGTCAGATTACTCGCAGGATCACAGTCATGGTGCCTGCCAAATGGATCAAGGACGGTGAGAATATTGTGCGTTTCGAGAAAAAAGGTCCAGGGACCTATCACTATTCCGCCGTTCTAAGCGGCTTCTCACCCGACCTCAAAAACCCCGATTCGTGGGCACACCGACTTCGTTTTTCCAGTGGTGGTTACTACCATGGGAACCTGACTTACCGCGGAATTCCATTGAGCAGTACCAGCAGTTCTCCGGTCACCAAAATTGAACTGGGTCAAAAAATCCGCGCAACCTCAGGAGTGAGTAACTCCTACTCTGATGGTCGCCGTGAATACCGAGTTCGTCAGGAATTCCTACCCGCCGGTATGCTGCTGGTGGATGGATCGCTGAAAGGCAACTTCCAGCACCATGAGATAGGCGACGGAGTGATAACGATGTACTACAGCCCCGGTAAATATGTTGGCAGTATATCCTACGAACTCGTTGCCTACGCGCCAGGAACCTACAGAATCCTTCCCGGGATTGTTCGTGATGTCTACAACCGCAATCGAGTGACCATCGGCAAGGCACGGACACTCACCGTGCTTCCTCCGGGTGAGAAAAGCGATGACCCATATAAGATGAATCGCTACGAACACTACGAGCTGGCTAAGCTTAATTTCAACGATGGTAATTATGACCCCGCATTAAAACATCTTCTCTATCTATTCAAAAATCAACGCAAGTATTACGAGCGTGACACAGCCCGCATGCTTCTCTGGATCTACACCATGGAGAAGTATTTCAATGCTGAACGTGTGGTGGAGATGTTTGAGATCCTGCGTGAGCGCCACCCAGACCTCACGATTCCGTTCGAGAAAATCCTCGCCGTTGGCAAGGCTTACCGCGTGATTGGTGAGCATGAGCGTGCATGGCTTGTTTTCCGGGCCACAATCGATTCGAGCTTCATCAAAGATGCCAGCTTGTCGGCAACTCTGGAAGACCAAGGACAATTCCTCGGCAGCTTGGAATACATGGATAAAATCTGGCGTGACTACCCGAACACTCCAGCTGTTGTTTCCGCGTATTTCGCGATTTCACAGCAGTTGTATGAAAAAGCCCCGAAGGCACACGAGCTCAAAGCCGAAGAGGACCGCCGACGCCGTCAACGTGGTGACAAGGTGAAGATAGAACCCGATTTTGACCGCGTGGGCCTGCTCAACCGGTCACTCGAATACCTACACAAGTTCCTGACGCTCTATCCGGATGAACCACTTGCCGACGACGCCGCATTCAGTATGGCTAACGCCTTTTTTGCCCTCAAGGATTACAAGACCGTGGTCGTGGTGGCTGAACGTTTCCAGAAACGCTACCCGAAGAGCACCTTCGTCAGCAGTTTCCAGTATATGGCGGCGCTGGGTCACTTCTGGCAACTTCATTACGATAAGGCACTTGCCTCGGCCGCACCTGTTAGCGATGGCGACAGTAAGGATCGTGATTACGCGCGTTATATCACAGCTCAAATTCACCACGCCCAAGGAGAACCGGGCAAGGCGATTGATTGGTATCGTAAAGTTGAAAAACTCTATCCTGACGCCAAGGAGGCCATTGGATATTTTGAAGAGGAAAAAATCAGCCTCGATGAAGTCACCACCTTCAAACCTGGCGAGAAAGTTGAGTTGAATCTCAAGTTCCGCAATATCAAAGAAGCCTACTTGCAAATCTACAAGGTGGATCTGATGAAGCTCTATCTGCGTGAGAAGAATCTATCTAACATCACCAAGGTGCATCTCGCTGGCATCGAGCCAGAAAGCGAGCTGACCCTGAAACTGGGTAACGGCAAAGACTATCGCGACCGCGAGCAAAAGGCAACATTACCACTCAAGGATGAGGGTGCCTACCTCGTCATCTGCCGTGGCGACAATCTGTTCACCAGCGGCATGGTTCTTGTCACTCCATTGAAACTCGAAATCCAGGAAACCCCATCGGCTGGTTCGCTGCGAGTGAACGTGCGCGACACCATCAACGAAGGCTACCAGGCGAATGTTCACGTCAAAGCAATCGGTTCAAGAGATAACGAATTCAAGAGTGGTGATACCGACCTTCGTGGAATCTATGTAGCCGAGGGGCTGAACGGCAATGCCACTGTCATCGCCCGTCAGGAAGGGCGCTATGCATTCTACCGCGGTAAGAACCACTTGGGTAAACCAGTAGCACCCAATGCTTCACCAAAACAGCAGCAACAAATGAGACAGCAACTTCAGCAGAAAGATTTCCTCCAGAACCTCAACAGGTCTAACAATGATATTCAAGATAGGAATATCAAGGGATGGGACTCATTCCGCCGCCAACAAGGAGGTAAAGGAGTGGAGGTTCAGAAAGCCTACTAGAAATCACCTGCCTCTTGAGTTCCTGCGGCGAGTGTTTCGCCTGCGTGGCCCTCCTCCTTTGCCGGATTTTTTCCCGGCAGAGGGGTTGAAGCTGTTGTTTGACTTGCGTCCGGATTTTTTGGCCGCTGGTCGTCCGCCTTTGCCGGGCCCTCTTGCTTGCCGGGCTGCCGCTTTTCTAGCTGCAGCTTCTTTCTGAACTTCTTTGGCAGTCGGAGCACGGCTCGGCCATAGCTCAGGCGTAAAGCCCTCGATGTCATCAAGTGGGATTTTCTGACCTGTCAGTTTCTCGATCTCAGTGAAGTAGGGGCGCTCGTCGTTAGCTACGAGTGAGATAGCTTCACCTTCCTTGCCAGCTCGTCCGGTGCGACCGATTCGGTGCACATAGTCTTCCGCGATATTGGGTAGCTCAAAATTAATCACGTGCGGGAGTTGGGAAATATCCAGCCCGCGTGCAGCGATATCCGTTGCAACGAGAACACGGATCTTTCCCTGCTTGAATCCTTCAAGCGCACGGGTGCGTGCACCCTGGGTCTTATTGCCGTGAATGGCGCTGGATTGAATTCCTGCCTGATCGAGCCTTTTGCTCAGCCTGTTAGCGCCATGTTTGGTACGTGTAAAAACCAGAACCTGTTTCCAGTCGCCCTCCTGGATCAGCTTGGTGACGATAGCAGGCTTGGATGATGCGTCACAACGGTACGCGCGCTGGGAAACGGTTTCGGCCGTGGTGTTTTCCGGACTGATTTCAATGGTGATGGGATCCACTAATAACTCATTGGTCATTTTGCGGATGTC
>JARFPV010000113.1 GCA_029288115.1 Akkermansiaceae bacterium
CGCACCGATGAAAAGGGCCGAGTCCTCACTTTCGCTGTGGATGACGATGGCGACTATATCTATGACAAGAAAGGCAAGCTCGTCTTGGATGAAGGCGGCAAGCCATTCCGCCAGTGGCGATCACATATAAAAAGTGCCGATGATATCTGGCAGGAAATCAGCAAAGTCACGCAATCACCTGGACTAACTGGAGCACCTAAGCTCCAGCCCATTGAAACGCGTCTCGTCATGCTGCGCACAGGTATGCGTGCCCCGATGGGATTTAAGGTGAAGGCATCAAACCTAACCGACCTAGAAGAATTTGGTCTCGAAATCGAGCGTCTCATGCGTGTGAGCGACATTCCGGGGCTGGACATCAACAGCATCAATGCCGACCGAATCGTCGGTAAGCCCTACCTCGAAATCCATCCCGACCGAGAAGCAGCCAAGCGTTACGGTCTGAATATCGTCGATATTCACAAGACCATCCAAACTGCCATTGGCGGCGAAATTGTTACTACCACGGTTGAAGGGCGAGAGCGCTACGGAGTTCAAATCCGCTACGCCCGAGAAACGCGTGACTCCATCGAATCGATCAAAAAAATACTCATCAAAACCAAGGAAGGCGCACAAGTCCCGCTCGGCCAGCTGGTTGATATCAAGTATTTGCGTGGCCCCCAAGTCATCAAAAGTGAAGATTCTTCCCTCGTGGGCTACGTCACCTTTGGCGCCAAACCTGGATTCGCAGAAGTCAACGTTGTCGAAGCCATCGAGGAATATCTCGAAGAACAAGAAAAAGCAGGAAACCTTAAACGTCCACCTAAAGGAGAGTTCAAGGCAGCTGGCAACTACCAATCCGCGCTCGATTTTGAGAAGAACATGATGGTCATCATGCCGTTGGCACTCCTCGCCATCTTCTTGATTCTCTATCTGGAAAACCGCTCTGTGCTCAATACCTTTATTATCTTCAGTGGTATAGCCGTAGCCTTTTCAGGGGGATTCATCCTTCTCTGGCTCTACGGTCAACCGGGCTTTCTGAATGTCGATGTATTTGGGCATAACCTACGTGAACTATTCCAAGTTCGCTCAATCAACCTATCAACTGCTGTCTGGGTCGGCTTTATTGCTCTCTTCGGAATCGCCACAGACGATGGCGTTGTCATCTCCACTTACCTGCGCCAGAGATTTAAAAAAGACAATCCCCAGACCCTCGCAGAAATACGCGCTGCCACAGTCGCCGCAGGTAAGCGCCGCTGTCGCCCCTGCCTGATGACCACGGCTACGACACTGTTAGCCCTCTTACCTGTGCTCACATCCACCGGACGAGGAGCCGATATCATGGGGCCAATGGCTGTTCCTATTTTCGGGGGCATGCTCGTCGAGCTACTCACCATGTTTGTAGTGCCCGTACTCTTTTGCATGGCAAAAGAAATAACCCACACCCAACCAACAGAATAATGAAAAAAACCGCGAAAATAGTCAGAATGGTTACACCTGATCACCTCTGCCCTTGGGGGATCAAAGCCCTTGATTTGCTGAAGCGAAAACACTTCAAAATCGATGATCAACATTTGGACAGCATGGATGCCAACAAGTCTTACAAAGACGAACACGGCTACGATGAAACACCACAAGTATGGATCGAGGGGGAACATATCGGCGGATACGATCAACTGCGCGAGCATCTCGGCCTGAGTCCCGATCCCAATGAAGGAGAAACCTATCAGCCGGTGATTGCCGTCTTTGCTGTGACTTTTCTCATGGCGCTAACCACCTGCTGGGCACTTTGGGGCGAGCTTGAGGTCATCCACATCGCCGAGCTATTCATTGCATTCAGCATGTGTGTTCTCGGTATTCTTAAACTCCAAGATTTGAAATCCTTTGCTACTGGCTTCGTGCAATATGACTTGGTCGCACAACGTTACGTTCCCTACTCCTATGTCTATCCGGTGATCGAAGCAGGTGCAGGCGTGCTTATGATCGCTGGTATCTTCACTTGGGTAGCCGCGCCTCTGGTGCTGCTTGCAAGTAGTATCGGTGCCGTCTCCGTCTTCAAGGCAGTTTACTTGGAAAAACGCGACCTGAGCTGCGCTTGCGTAGGCGGCGGCAGCAGTGTCCCGCTAGGATTCATCTCGCTCACAGAAAACCTGATGATGATGGCAATGGCTGTCTGGATGATAGTGAAACAATTCTGATGAATTTTTTTCCCAGACACAAACAAGGCATGGCAGCGATCAACATAGAACGCGGCGCTCCCCGGTATTATTTTTTAGGTGCTTCCTTGCTGATACTCGCCCTGCTTTACCCAGTTCTTGAGTTCGAGCACATGGGCTTAATCCTGTGGACTTCTGTATTTTGGGTAATGCTGTTGGCAGCAATTCGTGCCACCAATCACGCTCCTGCGATAAAGAAAATAACGTATGGTTTTGGTGCTGTGGTCATCGTACTCGGTATTGCTGGTTTGCTTTGTTACCTGTATTTAGGCGACTCACACATTTGGATCTTCACCTCGATCAACTCCGTAACGTTCGTATTCCTAGCATTCGTCACTTCTTCTGTAATCTACAATATTCTGAGTTCATCGCGCATCGGAATCGACCACTTGATCGGCGCTGCATCCGCTTACATTCTAATTGGCATCACATTTGCCTACAGCTATATCGTCCTGCATTCAATCACGGGCGACACCCTGTTGCACAATGAGACCCCATTGCCACATTCTAATCAAGACGCATTGGTATCAATGCTGGCAGACTACTGTTATTTCAGTTTTACGACTCTCACGACGCTTGGCTATGGCGACCTCACGCCATTGACCCTTGCAACGCGCGTCTTGTCTTGTGCAGAAGCCATTATAGGGCAGCTTTTCCTTACCATTCTCATTGCTCGCTTGGTTGGGCTACACGTCGTTCGCGCTTCACATGATGAGGCCAAGGACATGACTTAAAGCATGTAGTTCACTAACCAGTAATCTTGCTGTTATGCACGATGAAGGAAGTCGACATCGAGAAATATAAAATGTTCACATGATCAAGATGCTATATCTGCAAGGGGTATGGCTCGAATTGCGGGTCCGATTCCGAAAGCCTCCTGCCGCGATGCAACAGGAGGCGATTCGATAGCGGGCGTTGAGACCACGATTAGTGGTCGTGGTCGCAGGTACAGGCATACTCAAGATAGTCACACCCCGGGCAGTCACTGAGATTGAGGCTAAACTTCTCAATAACAGTCTTCGCACCAGGCCTCAAC
>JARFPV010000146.1 GCA_029288115.1 Akkermansiaceae bacterium
ACAGGAATCTCCATATCTCCACGATTCCTCTTGGCAAGGTGCTCATGATTCGCAAGCCCACGGCCACATTAGACAGCAAAAACAATATGCACGCACTCTACCAGGTTCAGCCCAACGTGTTTACCCATGTGACCGTTTCACCCAACGGCTCCCTGATTTCCTCCACCCATCACAGACGTGGTGCCTCAGGAAGCAACCCCAGACTCTATCCTCTCAATGGGGATGTTGTTGTTGCTGGTGCAGTCCCATACAGTCCCGAGGCTGAAGCTGAACAAGCAAAGAAAATACGCAACATTTCGGAACGCCCTCCGTTTATCTATAGACGTTAACAAGTGCCGTAGACAGACCCGAGCCCACCCCTACACATGATTCCCCGGACAGAGCACAAATTCCTCTTAAGCATCCTTCTCCAGCTCACCATCCTGGCTGGTTTGGTTCAGGGGAAAAATTTCAGCTACGTGATCATCGACCCCGGTCATGGTGGTCACGACCGTGGCGGACATGACGGCAAGGTCTACGAAAAACACCTCGCCCTGGACACCGCCCTGCGTCTTGAATACCTACTCAAACAAAAAGGCATCCGCACAAAAATGACTCGCCGCAGTGATGTCTTCATCTCACTTCCCGGCCGCGTCGCCTTCGGCAATCGCCACAGCAGATCGATCTTCGTCAGCATCCACTACAACCATGCATGGCGACGCGAAGCGAGCGGACTCGAGACTTTTTACTCCGGCGCCGAAGGCAAAACACTCGCGAACTATGTTCAGGGAGGCATCTCCAGCAAGCTGCGCACACCCACTCGGGGTGCCAATTACGCCCGTTTCTATGTTATCCGACACTCTAAACACCCTGCTATCCTCGTCGAAGGCGGGTTCGTGTCTAACAAAAGAGAGCGTGAACGCATGAAAAAAGCATGGTTCCGCCAGTCACTGGCCGAAGGGATCGCTGAGGGCATCGCCAAATACAAAAGCAGCCGCTAAGCCTGCACCTCTTATTTGACCGACCTCTGCATCATACCCTTGCGTGATGTGTGCCTTGCAGAATGAAAAAGCAACTTGGCTACATCCGTCCAACTTGATTCGTCCGCAACCGCCAAGGCCTCCGAGATATTTCCACCACTTCGAAATAGCAGATTGTACGCACGCTTTATATCTGCCCTCTCCTCCGGAGTGAATCCACCCCTCCGCAATCCAATGACGTTCAAACCTGCCAACTCATTGCGACCATGAGCCATGCAAAATGGAGGCACATCACGACTTACAACTGCATTACCTTGAACTATCGAATACGATCCAATGTGGACAAACTGGTGGAAACCGCCTCCTCCGCCTAAAAAGATGTGGTCGCCCATCTTGATATGACCTGCGAGCAGCACATTATTGGCCAAGCTGTTGTGACTACCCATCTTGACATCATGGGCCAGATGCACACCTGTCATGAGGAAATTCTTGTTACCCACAGTCGTGCTTTCCCCCTCATGGATACTACGGTGAATTGTAACATACTCGCGGATAGTATTGTTAGCACCAATCACAACCTTACTCTTGATGGCTGTGTCAAAGCCGATTGATTGCGGCTCCGCACCAATTATGGTACCGTAACCCACACTATTGTTCTCCCCCATCACCGTGTTGCCAGTGATCCATGCCTGCGCACCTATTTTGCACCCTCCCGCAATTTCCACCCCGGCATCAATAATGGCAAATGGCTCCACGACCACATCATCAGCGAGTTTCGCCTGCTCGCTTACAATAGCACTGGGATGAATATCGGGCATGGCTTGTATGCTAGCGAGCTTATCAACTTCCTCCAACGATAAACGTCACGAACCACTGCAGGCTGGAAAAACCATCACTTGTCTATGCCTGGCAAAGGAAAAGCGGGCTCGGCAGTACGGGTCTTTAACCACATGGCTTCGAGCCGCTTGACCACGTCCTGATGGCTTTCAGCAAGGTTATTTTTCTCCGCCCTGTCTTCTTCCAGATCGTACAGTTCCCAGGGCTCAGGGCCATTCTTCCGTTTCAAGCCCCGCCGCAATGCCTTCCATTTACCATCGCGTATGGCAATGATCCCACCATAAC
>JARFPV010000653.1 GCA_029288115.1 Akkermansiaceae bacterium
GCCGAGCACGTAAGTACATTCACTCACAACTCGATGAATCACTCACCCTGCCGCAAATTTCACGCGTCGCCGGCATGAGCGAGTCGCATTTCTGCCGCCAGTTCAAGATCGCTACCGGCATGACGCTCACCGAGTATGTGAACTACACCCGTATTCTCTGGGCGAAAAAAGAGCTACTCAAGACCAGTGCGCGCATATCGGAGGTCGCATTCATGGTAGGATTTCAATCGTTATCACAATTTAACCGTTGTTTTGCGAAGTATCACGGCAGCTCACCGAGCCAATACCGTGACGATGTGGCTGCCTTACCAGAAAACAAAGCGGCAGGATAAGCGGGAAACCACCCCGACCATCCTGCCGCTGATAGAAGAGCGTTGAGAGATGGGCTTACTCCCCTTCCTTTTTGGTCAGCTCAGTAATTTTTGCCCGGGAAACGGGCTCTTTAATATCCTTCCATTGAGCGCGATACTTGGCTGCGTCTTCTTTTGTGACGGCAGCTGCCTCGTTGCCAAACGACTGACGCACGAAGGTCATGACATCGGCAAGCTTCTGGTCGTCGGCATAAATTGCCTCGAGGGGAGCCATGATTCCGATGAACTCAGCCCCCTCTTTTTTGATACCTTTGAGGATTGTGAGAGCAAGAACAGACGCGTCACCTGTCACCACTGCTGAGCCAGCGAGTGTGGGTGCCATTTTTTTGGCTCCAATAGGCATACCTTTACCATCGGCGCCATGGCAGGCAGAACAGGTCATGTATGCGGCCTTGCCATCAGCGTGAACGAATGCGAGCGCAGCAATTGATGCTGCGATTGTAGTGAGAATAGTTTTTTTCATGGTTATTAAACGGTTGGTTTACAAGGGATGAATTCCCTCGACGCCAGCTTCGTTGATACTACGTAAATAACCAGCGAATTTTTCGTACACATCCATAATTACTGTGGTGACGCAAGATCGCAAATCGAGCGTTGATGCACTGCGGAAATTCCGCTTAGTTGCGTGTGCGCATCTACCTGCGCCATCTTGAATATGCCTATTTCCGATTATATCGTCACCATCGGTCTGGAAGTCCACTGCCAGATCAAGTCCGAGAGCAAAATGTTCTGTGCCTGTGCCACTAGTTTTGGCGAGGAACCCAACAGCAACGTCTGCCCGGTCTGCCTGGGGCTTCCCGGTGCTTTGCCAGTGCTGAACAAGCATGCCATCGAGCAAACGATTCTCGCGGGCATGATGATCAACTGCAGCACCCCGGAAATCTCCAAGTGGGATCGGAAAAACTACTTTTATCCGGACATGCCAAAGAATTATCAGCTCACACAATTCGATCTACCACTGTGCATTGGCGGTGGTGTACCGCTGTATGATCTGGCGTATCCAAAAGAAGTGCAGAAAAACATCCCGAATCCTGGAAAAGTAGTCAAACTCACTCGGATTCATCTGGAGGAGGACGTAGCCAAGTCCACCCATCACAGCACGAATTCAACCATTGATTTCAACCGCGCCGGAACCCCACTGATGGAGATCGTTTCGGATCCCGACATCGAAACCCCCGAGGAAGCATTCGCTTATCTCAAATCGCTCCAACAGATCCTCATCTACGGAGGAATATCAGATGCCGATATGGAAAAAGGGCAGATGCGCTGCGACGTGAACGTTTCACTCAGACCGCATGGCCAACAGGAACTCGGCGAGAAAGTAGAACTTAAAAATCTCAATTCCATTTCCGCAGTGCGAGCATCGCTGCATCACGAAATCGAACGTCAAGCCGAGGAACTCGACGCAGGTATCGCACAAATTCAATCGACCCGACGCTGGGACGCCGACATGGGAGAAACCCAGATGATGCGTACCAAGGAAGATGCGCACGACTACCGGTATTTCCCCGAGCCTGATCTCTTGCCGATCAAGACCGCTCCGCTGGTGGAGAAAATGCGCAGCCAAGTCCCGGAACTCCCCCATGAGAAACGGCAAAGATTTGAAGAGAACTACGGCATCAACGCCTACGACGCCGGGGTGTTAACGAGTAACCAGCTACTCGCTGACTACTTTGAAAAAGCTGCAGCTGAACCCAAGCTTGGCAAAAAAGTCGCGAACTGGATCACCAACAGCGTGCTGGCTAAACTAAATGAAACCGGCACCAGTATTTCCGACAGTCCACTGCCGCCCGAATCCATCCTTGAGCTCGTCCAACTCGTTGAGGCAGGCACCATTTCCAACAACCAAGCGCGTGAGGTATTTTCCGCCCTGTGGGAAAAACCTGACAGCAAGGCCGCTGACATCGCAAAGGAAATGGGCTTCGAACCTGCTGACACGGGAGCCATTGAGGCGATCATCGACGAAGTCATCACGGCCAACCCCGACAAGGTCGCGGAAATTCAAGGGGGCAACGAAAAACTGCTAAACTTCCTCACAGGCCAGGTCATGAAGGCATCCAAGGGAAAAGCGAACCCCAAAATGGTGACTGATTACTTGCGATCCAAAGTCCTCTAATCACACGCTTCCAGTCGACCTTTTTTCACTTACGCTCTGGCCTCAATCGGTGATTGAGCAGCCACATCAGGCTGCCCGAACCGAACTCCAGATAACGCGAAAAGATTCATCCATTAGGCATGATCTCTTGCGTCAAGGATCCTAGGCACACCCACGATACAAATCATCCGGATGCCTCGAAGCGCTGACTCACAGTGATCTGAGCATGCCACAAGTAACTCGCCACGATAAAAGCGCTCGCATTCGCGGGTGCGATTCGTTAGCACATGCGTATGGCAAGCGACTATGATTTCGACCGTGTGATTCCGCGGCGTGGCACCGGCAGCATCAAGTGGGATCGATTCCCTGATCTGGATCCGTTCTGGGTGGCTGACATGGATTTCACATCACCTCCCGAAGTGCTCGATGCGGTGCGCGAGCGGGCCGACCACGGCGTGTTAGGTTACGCGCATCCGCACGCAGGGCTGGTCGACGCTCTCATTTGCCACATGCAGGGTCGTCATGGGCTCAAGGTAGAAGAAAAAGAAATCATCCATCTCGGTGGGCTTGTTTGTGCGCTATCGATGGTGGCACGGGCATTTGGCAAACCTGGTGAGGAAATCATGACCTGCACGCCGATCTACCCGCCATTCCTCGGCGTGAATCATGACGCTGGCATGAAATGTGTGTCCGTGCCGCATATTTTCAAAGATGGTGTCTGGGGATTCGACTGGGAAGCCATGGAGGCCGCCGTGACACCACAAACGAGAATCTTTCTTCTCAGCAACCCACAGAACCCACTGGGTAGAGTGTTCACTCAGGAAGAAATCATCCAGCTTGCCGAGTTCTGTGAGCGGCACGACATGATTTTGGTCTCTGATGAGATCCACTGTGATCTGATACTCGACGAAGCAGCCACACCACACGTCTGCGCAGCGGGATTACCTGATCGTTTCCAGAACCGTATCATCACCCTGCTCGCGCCAAGCAAGACATACAACATCGCCGGCATGGGATACGCATTTGCCGTGATCCGTGACGACTCGGTGCGTAGAAAATTCCAATCAGCCCGTGGCCACATGCTGCCGGAAATTAACTGCATCGCTTTCTACACCGCAGAAGCCGCCTATCGTCACGGCGAGCCATGGCGACAAGAGCTGATCGCCTACCTGAGAAAAAACAAAGACACACTCACAGAGTTTGTGCGGGAGAAGATACCAGATTGTATCGTGCCCGATATCGAGGCGACCTACCTAGCAT
>JARFPV010000263.1 GCA_029288115.1 Akkermansiaceae bacterium
GGTTAGCTCAGCGACATTGGATGCGGGCATGTTTTCTGAGTATTTCGACGGCGCGCCTGTGGTTAACGTGGAAGGTCGCACATTTCCTGTGGAGGATCATTTTTTTCCGTCGCATACGGAGGGTGAGGATTTGTCTCGGCATGTTGCCCGTGCGGTTGAGTGGGTGACGGATCTGGATGACCGGGGGGATGTGCTGATATTTTTACCCGGTGAGCGTGAGATCCGTGAGTGTGCGGATGTGCTGGAAGGAAACAATTTTCCTAACACGGATATTCTGCCGCTGTTTGCGAGGCTGGGTCTTGATGAACAGGAGCGGGTGTTCCGGGTGGGTGGAGCGAACCGGCGTGTGGTGTTAGCGACGAATGTGGCGGAGACCTCGGTGACGATTCCTGGGATTGTCTATGTGATTGATAGTGGCTTGGCCCGTGTCAGTCGGTGGAACCCATCGCGGCAGATCCAACGGTTGCAGATCGAGCAGATCAGCCAGGCGAGTGCGAGGCAGAGACGGGGTAGGTGTGGTCGGATCTGCGAGGGTGTTTGCGTGAGGCTTTACGATGAGGAAACTCTGGCTGCGGCGGATGAGTATACTGATCCTGAAATCAGGCGGAGTTCGCTGGCGGGTGTGATTCTGCGTATGAAGTCGCTCAGGCTTCCCGATGTGCGTGAGTTTCCCTTTCTTAGCCCCCCGTCGGCGAAGGCGATCAGTGAGGGACATCGCACGCTGGAGGAAGTGGGTGCGATGGAAAAGCAGGGTGATCTCACTCATGTGGGGCGGAAACTTGCGCGGTTGCCATTGGATCCACGGCTGGGAAGAATGTTGATCGAGGCATCGGCCCGAAAAGTTCTCGATGCGGTATTGGTCATGGTAGGTGGCATGAGCGTGATGGATGTGCGTGAGCGACCACAGGAGAAGCAAACGGAAGCCGATAACGCGCACAAGAAATTCAACGATGAGGATTCTGATTTTCTAACGCTTTTACATATTTGGTCGGCGGTTGATCAATTCCGGGACAAGAGGCGATTCAAGCGCAACCAGCTGCGGAAGTACTGCAAACAGAACTTTTTGAGCTTCCGCCGTGTGATGGAGTGGGATCAGATTGTTGCTGAGTTGAGGAGGCTGGTGCGTGACACCTTAAAGGTCAACTCACGTCCGCTTGCTGCTGAGCGTAAGCAGTGGGGCGACGAGGATGAGATGCACAAGTCACTGATGGCAGGAATTCCGATGCAGTTCGGTTTTTGGGATAAGGAAAAACGTGCCTACCGTAGCACGGGCGGTCGCGAGTTTGCCATTTTTCCGGGTTCGGGATTGTTTGGCAAAAAGAAACCCGAATGGCTGCTGGCATTCGAACTCGTCGAGACGACGCGTGTTTGGGCACGTAAGGTGGCGAAGATCGATGTCGGATGGATCGAGGAATTGGTGCCGCAGATGTGTCGATACAGGTATCACTCGCCACAGTGGGACGAGCATCAGGGGGCTGTTTACGGTAAGGAAACCGTGCTTTGCGGTGGGTTGACCATTGTGGACAGCCGGAAGGTCTTTTACGGTCGAGTCCGGCCCGAGGAAGCGCATGAGGTATTCATTCGCGAGGCGATTATGGGCAGCGGGCTGAGAACGCGTGGAAAATTTCTCGACCGACTCGATGAGGTTCGCGCTGAAATCGAGAGCGCCGAGCACAAGCTGCGTCGTGCCGGCGGTCTATGGTCGGATGAAGCCGTGTATGATTTTTTTCACGAACGTATTCCGGAGCGGATTTGTACTGCCAAGGCATTCCAGAAATGGCGGACGACAGGTGATAATGAAGAGCAACTGATGGTTGCTGTGGAGAATTGCGTATGGGGAGAAGTTGAAGACCTGTCCGATTTTCCTGACTGCGTGTGGTGCGGTGAAAAAAGTTACGACGTGAGCTACGCGGAAAACCCGGGAGAGCGAACTGATGGCGTGATTTTTGAGATTGGGGTGGATGAGGTGATTCATTTCCCTGAACACCTAACAAGTTGGGGGGTTCCGGGGATTCTTGATGAGCGGGTGTATTTGCTCGTGCGGTCGTTGCCGAAAAGTCAGCGACAGGCTTGTTCGCCCGCGAGAGATGCGGCGCAGGCATTTATTGAGGAGTGGCGGGGCTGGGAACCGTCTCGGGCTCTAAAGGACGAACTGGCTGAATTTCTCAGCAAACGAAGTGGTCGTTCGATTGAAGCGGAAATGTTTGATGAGGATCGCTTGCCGGAAAGTTATCGGCCTAAACTTCGTGTCTGGAGTGACGACGAGGAAGAGCTTGGTTTTGGAGAAGATGCCGGGGAAATTAGGCAAAAACTCACTGGTTTGATGCGGCAGCGACGTGAGATTCAGGTGAATGAGGAGTGGGAGATGACAGGTGGCGAGGGCTGGGACTTTGGTGATCTCCCTGAAGTAACTGATGACGGTGTGTTTCTCGCGCTGGTTGATGAGGGTGAGACGGTTGGAATGCGGGCGTTCCTTGACCGTGCCGATGCGGATGAAAGCCACCGGGCCGGATGTGTTCGGCTTTTCCTGATCGACCAATCAAGCCAGGTGGATTACGTGCGGCGGCAGTTTCCGCTCGGGATGACTGGGAAAATGATGTTGCCGATGATGGAGGCCGGCAAGGGAGAGGGGATGGAGCAGTTGCTGCAGATTGCGTGTGAGGGCGCGTTGGGGAATCCCTTGCCAAGAAATGCAGAGGGGTTTCAGCAGTCGTCTTCTAACGGAAAAAGTGAGTTGTTCAACTGCGCGGAGAAAGTGGCTAGAGGATTTGAAGCGATGCTGGAGAGTCACCGTGAGGTTTCTGATTGGATTGAGTCGCACCGGGACGATCGTCACC
>JARFPV010000285.1 GCA_029288115.1 Akkermansiaceae bacterium
GGTATTTCAGGCGCCTGGTTGTATATCAGACGAATCGCTGTAACAAATATGCGGCGTATCTCAAGGACGTCGCAGGAGAGATCGGGAATATCCGTGATCTTATTTCGCGTGAATGGGCAGCACCGTAATATCCTTGAAGCGGATCAGCAGCTGGTCGCGTGAGTGGAGCTGCAGGGCGATGTAGCCTTTCATGCCGGCATTGGCATCCTGGTGCGTTTTGTCGTCAAGCACACCGCTGCCATCAAAGTCGGTGATTAGCGTGCCGTTGAGGTGGGTAGTGATTCGGGTGCCGACGGCGCGGACGGTCATGGTATTCCATAAATCCTGGTCTTCCGTGGCGTAAAGGAATTTCCAGCCTTTGGGTTTTCCATTGGGAAAGGCCTCCTTTTCAGTGAGTCGGTGGCTCGGGCGAACGGGTGAGATCCAGTGCTTTACACCATGGGTGCTGTCATAAACAAAACCGGTGCGGTACGGCGCGGGCGGATGGATATCGATCTGTGGACCATTGAGCCAACCTTTGCCAATGTCCGGATTCCACCGCGAGCGGATCTGGACACCCGAGTTTCCTTTTTTGGACTTGAAGCACTGAATCTTGAACTTGAGCTCAAAGTCGCCAAATTCTTTCTGATAGATCAGCCAGTTGTAGTTGTGATCGGGCTTGCCACGTGAGTCGCACTGGATGGTGCCATTTTGCACGCTCCAGAATTTTTTCTCCTTATCCTCGGGAACACAGAAGACCTTCCACCCGTTCAAGGTTTTACCATCAAACAGTGAGATCCGCTCCGGTTTTATTGCCTTTTCCTGGGCACAGACACTGAGCGGCAACAGTGCGGTGCCCACAAGAGCAGCAGAGAAAATGGCGGAGATGTGATTTCTGGTCATAGCCGCCAGCACTCGTGTTCCGAGTTTGGTAGGATCAATTTGGTGAGGTGCCCATCGGCACTACTCCTTTATGCCGTTTTGATCTTCGTGATCTTCTCGAGTTCTTTTTGAGCGACTTCTAACGCAGGCTGAGGTTCGTCCTCGACGAGGAGTGTGTCAACTTGCAGCCACTGGTTAGGTGTCATGTAGACCAGCTGCCCATTGCATTCGTATGGTCTGTTCAGCTTGAAGTTACGGGATGTTGTCGGCTCATCAATGGCTTGGCACGCGGCAACAGGGTACTGCGTTCCATTGAGGACGATGTAGGATTTGTTGGGTTTCACGGCAGTGCGGTTGACCAACAACTGGGCGCGTTGTCTGAAGTCGAATTCGAAATCCTTCTCGTGAGGAACGTAGTTGTAAGTGTATTCGCTTTTGTCCTGAGGAGTTCTGGGAATGCTGTCATTTTCAATGTCATCTAGCAGCGTTTTCACCAGTGGTTCGTCACTCTTCCAAATTCTGTCGTAGAGGGTATCGACCGTGTCACCATCTTCGACAGGCACATAATTTGTGTAAGCGATTTCGCCGGTATCCAGCCCTGAGTCCATGTAGTGGACACACATGCCGGATTTTTCATCACCGTACCAGATGGTCCAGAATCCCGGATGTCTGCCACAGTGGCGTGGGAGCAGGGAGGTGTGGAAGTTGACAACACCCATCGGTGGGATGTTGAGAAACTCGTCAGGCAAAAAGAACTGATAGCCGATGACAACAATCACATCGGGGGCCCACTCACGGATTTGATCCATGATGCCTTCATCCTTGGGTTTGCCACAGATGATGGGAATGTTTCGCTCTTCAGCAATCTCGTGGATGGGTTTGCTTGAGCTTCCGCCGGATGTCGTCGTGGTAATTCCTTCGGTGGGGGATTCCAAAATACCGACGATGTTGGCATCATTGTTTACAAAATACTCCATGTGAATGGAGGTGAGTTCCCATGTGCGTGTACCGATAATGACGATGCGTTTATTTCTCATATCCTAGATGTTGAATGTTTGATTGAAGTGAATGCTGGATTGGCAGTTTTCCCGAAGTGCGAGGGGGTAAGAACTGTATGAATCAGCTACAGTGGGAACATAGTTCCTACACCTACCGTGCCAAGGAAATTATGGTGGCGTGTAGATCAGGCGAGTGAAGTCCAGTAGCGATATAGTTGCCTTCCTCGCACTACTTCTTTTTATCGGCATGGAGGTGGCGTGGGATCATGACCTCCGTGATGTGTTTGCTTACTTGTTTTTCGTACATCTCGGGGAATTCATGACCGACGCCAGGCATATCGATCCAAGTATTCTTGAAACCTGCCCGTTTCACCTCTTTTTCCAGATACTTGGAGACACCGTATTCCCTGAAGTGTTTGCCAAAGACAAGTAGCATGGAGTCATTCTTGTAGCGTGGAAAACTTTTCTTATAGTTGCTTCCTCCTTCGACTAGGATGTAGCAATTACATAGATTGGTGAGAGGTTTGAATTTGTTGGCTAGATGGGTGGAGACAGTGTGGGCTCCGTTGCTGAAGCCGCCTACGATTCCGAGTCTGGGATCTAGATTGGGAAACATCTGGGTGAGCCGACCGAGCATAGCTTCGTGCATTTTTTCCAAATCCTTTACATTGTTAGCGTCGGTGATTGCTTGGTTGTATTCCCTGGAGCTCTTGTAAGAACCGGGGTAGGGCAGGAAGACGCAGACAAAGTCAGCCGCCTTTTCACCCAGCAAGGAGCTGCGATTCCTAATGTCGGAATCAGCTCCCGAGGCCTGAGCGAACCATATGAACAAAGGAACAGGTCGCATGGGTGAGACGTTAGCCCCGACCTCGATTGTAAATTGTGCCTCGGCTCCGCCGATGCTCGTGCCTAGCTCTGGCATCGGAATTTGAATCCTTTTACCTGCAGCCGGATAGTCTTTAGGACGAGGCACCAGAGTCTCGACCCCCTCAACGTATCCAAGTGCCCATTTTTCGGGTGCGAGTTTTTCTCGTGTTTCCTCGTCCAGTTGATCCAATTGAATGGTGATTTTTTTGCGGTGGAATTCAACGTCGACGCTTTTTTCGCCAATCAATATCAACTTGACCTCGATGGTTTTGCCTTTGGCGTTGGTCAGCTGAATTGGCGTGGCCCATGCTCCCAGGGTTGTGCTGAGAATTGCAGTGGTTCCGACAAGGAAGGAGTACCATGACGCCGGAATGAGCCCCCTTGATCGGTTATTAAAGAAAATTTGATTTATGAAATTCGGGTTACGGTCGTCCTTTGGATTTTGTTTTTTGCAAAGCAGATTGAAGGGTGTGTTCATTGGTGGATTTGGGGGTTGAGAGGAGGGGATGAAGAAAACTTCTACCTCCTTGGGAAGGCGAGGGGTAGAGATCACAAAATTCAGTTAGACACTAACATACTGCTATTGAAGGTCGTGCCAAGATAATTATGGTGACTAGGGTTGCGGAGTGATCTCTTATTGCAATGTAGATTGGGTCTGTAATAAGTGGGCATGCCTATTCGCCCGTGGTACTGGCCGGAGCAAGGACAGCCGGAGAGAACTGAACCATTCACCTGGATCGTGGAGGGGGTGATCGCCGCCTCCTGGTGGCCAGATCCCTATGTCTTTGATCTCTTTGATGACCACGGCATCAAGGCCGTGGTGAACGTCTGTGAGTTTGATAATCGCAAGGATGTGCCAGCGCATCTGGCCTACCACTTTATCCATGTGCCTGATTACGGCGTGCCGAGCCAGGAGCAGATCGATCATTTCCTGAAGCTGATGGACAAGCATCACGCCGCTGGCGAGCCCGCGGTGATTCACTGTGTCGCAGGATGTGGCCGGACCGGACAGTTCATCATCGCCTGGTGCGCCAAGGCGGGATTCATCCCAGAAGGGACGGATCCGGTCGATTGGATTCGTTCGAAACGAAAATGCTGCCTCGAGACTGGTGCCCAGATGGAGTGTGCCCGGCGGTTGACGAAAAAATACCGCGCGGGGGAAAGTTCAGAGTAAGTGGTAGCGGCTACTTGGTTTCCTTGATCCAGATATTGCGGAAGCGCACGTCCTGGCCATGTTCCTGGAGCTTGAGCGGCTGATCGCTTGGATCATTTTTGACACCACCATTGGCGTGTTTGACAGGGACGTTATCGTGCACCTTGATACCGTTCCACCAGAGTGTCAGGCGGGCAGGATTCTTGAGTTTTTCACCCTCCCACTCGGCGGCTTTAAAAATAAAATGGAACGCATGCCACTCACCATTGGGGCGCCAGGCATTGCCCTTGGGCACATGCTCCATGCATATGGCACCGATGCCGTGAGGACCGATCTTCCAGTTGTAGGGGTCTTTGATGTTTTTGCCCTTGGGTGATTCAATCTGCAGCTCGTGACGGTTCTGCATGTAAACTCCGCTGTTAGAATAGCCATCGGGTTTCCCGTCGCCGCGTTTGCCCAACATGACAAACTCCACGTGGCCTTCAAAATCGTGGTATTTCTTTTTGGTCACCAGATCGTGGGTGCCCCACTTCTTGCCACCATTGGTCATGAGCACCTTGCTGTCGTCAGTCGGGCTTTTCACCACTTGCCAGGTGATCTCCATGTCCTTCTTTGGCCACATCTCCCAGTTTTTCTTAATCGATTCCATGGTGCCGTCAAACGGAACATCCGCACCTGCGGGTGCCTTGGTTCCGATGTCCTTGGACTTGTCGTATCCCGCTTGTTCTTCGGGTTTCTTGGCGGTCGCCACCCCGGCACCGAGAGAGATTGCTGCGCAGAAGGTGAAGAGCGGGGAAAAGTATTTCAATTTCATGGTGAAAATCCTACGCGAAGGAAACACAGAACCTAGCGAAAAATATCAGGAATTTGCGATGGGGCGGGTTGGGGCAACTCGCTGGACGTTGACTTGAATATTCGGTGCTTCAGCCAGTGAGTCTCGTCCTAATCAACATGCACGCCTTATGTTTTCTGCTGTGAAAACAGCCACTTCACAAATTCCGCATCTTTGTATGGCACACGGCCTGCGCCATGCCCCTCGCCCTTGAGCACGATGATCTCTGCTTTTTTGCCGCCGGCCTTGTTGATCGCTTTGAGAATCATTGCACCACGGTCTGCCGGCACGACACGGTCATTTGCGCCGTAGTAGGCTTTCATGGGGATTTTTGATAGGTTCTTGCCCCACGTATCCAAGTCCTTGGTGATATCCTTCGGTCCACCCGGCCCGATCCCTCCCACCATCGGGGCGATCGCCGCAAAATGCTCTGGGGAATTCCCCGCCCACACGTAGGTTCCGTATCCTCCCATACTATTTCCAGTGAGATAGATTCTATTCTCATCAATGGGCAGGGTTTTTTTCAGGTGACCGATCAATATATCGAGATCATTCGCTACCCATCCTCCTTTTTCACCATGCTCACGCGGACTCTTCAGCGCTTGAGGTGCCACGCAGAGAGACTTTTTTCCCACCTCTTGGATCGTCTGTAGCAAACGTTGCGGCTGACGCGCCACCTTGCGGATCTGATTTCCCGTACCACCAGCGCCATGAAGATAGATTACCATCGGAAGCTTTTCCCCCTGCTTCGCCTTCTCTTTCCCATAAACGATATATTCTGGGTTTAATGAGATCGTTTTCTTGGCCAGGTCCTCGGGTAATTTTTCAACCTTAAATTGAAACGTCTGAGCGTCAGCTAGTAAACACAGAGATAAACTGAGAGTGATGATGGTCGCCAAGATTTTCATGCGTAAATGATAACAACCTACACCCCGAATCAAGTCAAGAGACGGCCATGCTCGGTTTTGTGTTGCCTTGGGTTAGGCGTTAAGTGTTAGGGAGCGGCGGAGTAATTAGAGGGAGAGTAAACATAGAGATGGAGCATGGGCTAGGCGACCGGAGGTCGCCGCCACTCATGCCCAGTCCACCTCGACCTGTGCTGGGTGGCCGTTGCGGTCGTTGTATTTTAAATGTCCGTGTTTGATGCCGTATTCGTGGACTTCCTTGGTGACCTTGACATCGTAGCAGCAGTACTCGGCGATTTTCATCATGGGTTCCGGGTTGCCGGTTTTTTTGTATTCCTGCCACCAGCGCAGGGCGTCGAGTCCGTCGGCGGACTTGCCGGTGCCGAGGGAGGCTTCTGCGAGTGAGTCGAGTTTGAGTCGGTGACCGAGTACGTTTTCCACCTCCACCATCATGTCGAGGTTGGCGGTGGTGTTGATGAGATCGAGAATGGTGTATCCTTGGAGAACCGGGTAGTCGAAGTAGAGGTGGTTGTAGCCGACGACGAGGTCGGCCTTCACGAGCATGTCGACCAGGTCATCGGTCTGGTCTTCACCAAAAATGTGGTATTGTTCGGTCCGTGTGGAGTAGGCGACACCGACGGAGATACCCATTTTGTCTTTGTTCGCGGCGCCGCCGACATCGCCAAAGCTGCGTTGGGTTTCCAGGTCGAAGTAAACGGTGTCTCGCATAAGGCGAGAGTTAAAAATCCCCAGCCAAGAATCAAGAGGCAAGTGCAGAGAGAGTCACTTCTTGGAAAGGTCTGCCTCGAGTCGTTTGGTGATCCACTGTGGGGCGCGGTGTTTTTTCAGCTGACCGAGGCATGCGCGTGCGGCGTTGTTGTCACCAAGGAGAATGCAGATTTGTGCCTTGTCGGCGAGCAGCAGGGGGTCTGGTTTGGCCGGGTTTAGCCTGCCGTTGATTTCATCCAGTGCGGTGTGGAGGTCTTTTTGTGCTTCGGCTGTTTGTTTCTGCCCGATCTTTGCCTGGGCGCGTTTGATGAGCCATGCGGATTTGAATCGTAGGGTTGGGAGTTCGCTGTGGATGTGGGCGAGTGCCTCGATGTGTTTGCCGCCATCGATGAGTGCCTCGACGAGTTGGGGTTTGAGGATGGAGTCGGGAAATTGTTTGAGTCCGGCGCGGAGTCCGCGGACTCGTTCGTCGTGCTGACCGAGCTGGCGTTGGCTTTCTGAGCGGAAGATAAACCACTCGATTTTGCCGGCGGGGAGCTCTTTGAATGCAAGCTGGTAGGCGTGCAGGGCGGGTTTGTGTTTTCCTGTTTCCTGGTATGCCTGTGCGCGGAGAATGTGGATTTCTGCGCGTTCGGGGCAGTCTTTGGCGAGCTTGAGTGCGGCGTTGGCAATTTGTAGTGCCTTGTCCGGACGTTTGGATGTGAGTTCGAGTCGGCAGCGTTCTAACTGCCAGGCGAAAATTTTGGGTTTTGCCTGAGTGGCGGTTGCGAGGTCCTTGTGTGCGAGATCAAATTTTCCCAGAGCCTTGTGGGTGAGGGCGCGTTGGAACAGCAGTTCGGGAGTTGGTTTTTCCGAGATGTGTTTGTTCAGTTCCTCGAGCGTGTGGCTCGGGCTCTCATGAGCGAACCCTTGGGAGAGGGTAAGCGCTAAAACGATGATGGAAGAGAGAAGACGCAAGATGGAAGACTTGGGTTGATGCGGGCTGGAAGCCCGCGCTCCATGGAAGCTTGTCCTATTTTATTTTGAGAACGAGAGTGGGGTGGAGGGTGAAGTCTGAGCTACCCAGGGTGTGGTTGTGTCCTTCTACGGCGATGGTATTTTTTCCTTTCTTGAAAAGTTTGGTAAAGGAGCTGAATCCGAAGAGCTCGAAGTTGCGTTCGGCCTCGTGGAATGAGATGTCGCGTGCTGTTTCTCCTCTGCCATTACCTACGCCACGGCGGAACGCTTACTATCCGTTAATGTAGACAATGAAGGCATCATCGTAGCTGATGGAGAGCAGCAGCTTGCGTGCGTCGGCCAGGTTGGGCAGGTTGAAATCGCGGCGGATGTAGGCGCTGGCGAATTGATTCCTCATTTTCAGTTCGGTGGTGTCATCGGCATCGCCGTAGCCGAATCCTGCTTTGCCGGTTTTCCATTTGGAGACATCGAACTCGGGTTTGGCCCAGTCGGGGCTTGGGTAGCTGCCGGTGTGGTAGTGCCAAGTGGCGTTCTTGGGGATGATGTATTTGACTGCCTCGGGTTTGTCGCCGGCCTTGGGGGTGCCGTTCCCTGGGTTAGGTTGCCATGGTTTTGCGATGCGTGAGGGCTGGACGGGTTTCTTTTTGTGAATCTGAAATGTGTCCCTGATGACGCCATTTTTGTTGAGCATGGTGACGATGAGCTCGTTGCCCTTGACGTTGATGAGTGTGGAGCCGTGTTCTACGATGCTGCGGCGCATGACGGGAGAGTAGCCACGGCGACTGAGGCCGGTGCCACCGTGACCGGTGACGATCTGCACGGTGCCTTGATTGGGCTTCAGGCCCGGGCTCTTTTGATAGGCGCCGTCGCCTTTTTCGTCGCCATCGCCATCATCGAGGATTTTATTTTCAGCCACGGTGGGTGTTTCATAGGCACCGTCCATGAGCATCGAGCGCTCATAGATGTGAGAGTGACCTGTTAGTACAAGATCCACGCCATTGGATTCGAGAATCGGCATGATGTGCTCGCGCATCTCAATGAGCTGCTGCTCCTTGTCACTATCGTGGGAACCCTTCGTGTATGGTGGGTGATGCCAGTATGCGATGATCCAGTCGATTCTTTGAGGCGATGTCTTGGCGAGGTCCTCGCGCAGCCACTTGGCCATGGTGGCGGTGGGGCGTCGGTCGAGATCGTGTGAGTTCAGCACCACGAAATGGGTGCGTCCGTAGTCGAACGAGTAATAGGATTCATTTCCGGTAGGCACGCCGCCGGCCTCGCCCTTGGTCGGGGTGATGTAGGCATCGTAGTAGGGGCCGACGCCAGTTTTTCCGCGTGATGTATGGCCCTCGTGATTGCCCATGGAGGGCCAGCAAACGGTGTTGCGTAGTGTGGGCTGATAGATCTCAAAGAATTTCGCCTGGAACTCCTTATCCCTGCCGCTGCCGTATGCCATGTCACCTACGTGCAGGTACATATCCAGAGTGAGGTTGTGTTTTTTATTATGGTCGGTCAGCGCTTGGTGAACCTGCTTTTGGAAAGCATTGCCGGTGCCGGAGTCGCCAACCACCCAGATGTAGGCATCGCGTTTGGTGCCGGGCTTGGGGTGGGTGCGGAATGAGTATCCTGTGTCGGCCGGGGTGAGTCGGTTGTCGCCATCGTAAACGGCGTAGTAGTAGCGCGTGTCTGGCTTTAGCCCGGAAATTTTTGCTTCAAACTGGTAAGTGCCTTCTGGGGCGTTGAATAGCGGTAGTGCGTGTGGGCTTTTGTGGTGTGCCTTGTTTCTGCGAACGATGACCTGTTTGCCGAGGCAGGCGGAGTTGAGCTTGTCGGGCTGGGTGCCAAAAAGGACGCAAGGATGAATGTTCTGTTCGGTACGCCAAACAACGTGGATCGAGCTATCGGTAGCGAGCTGGAGGTAAGGGCCACGCTTGATGGTGTCAGCGGTGGCAGAAAAGTGCCCAAGAAAGACCGCAAGGCCTAGTCCTGCGAGGGTACGCGCGAATAGATGTATGTGAATGGTGATAAAGATATTATCGGATTGTGTGCTCTTCAAATACGTAGCGTTGCGGCTACATATTTCGCAGAGACTTCGCAGCATCGCTGCGTGATGCCATGAGGGCGGGAATCAGTGTGGCGAGGATGCATAAGGCAACCGCGAAGACAAAGACAACCCCGAATTCCTGTGGGTCGATGATGGCAGGCAGGCCATCGAATCCGTTGAATTCGGATGGAAATGGGTCAAAGCCCCAGGATGCGAGTAAATCGAGCAGGACTTGGCGGTTTTTGACGACGAGATAACCTAGGCCCAGGCCGAGCAGACCACCAAAGACGCCGATGATGATTCCCTGGTAGAGAAACACCCGAACCAGTTGGAACGGAGCGGCACCGAGCGATTTCATCACGCCGATTTCACGTTTCTTCTGAATCGTGACCGTGAACATCACCGCCATGATGGAAAATGCGGAGACGAGCATGATGAATGAGAGGCAGATGCTGAGCATCCAGCGTTGGGTCCTGATCAGGGAGAACTGCGCCTGGTGATCCTGCATCCAGGTGCGCGCTTGCCATGCGCCGTCTTTTGGCATGTTAGGACCGACAGCAATTTCTAAC
>JARFPV010000372.1 GCA_029288115.1 Akkermansiaceae bacterium
CTCCGTGACTGCCTGAAGCTCGTCGTCCGAGTATTCACCGGCAGCGTGTTTCCCCACGGCTTCAAAAACAGAAACGATATCGAGGTCCTTTTCCTCACCCTTGATGCTAGTGCAACCAGGCTGAATAGTTCCTCCATAAACAAAAATTCCAGGGCGATTCAGTCGTGCCAAGGCGATGATACAGCCCGGCATATTTTTATCACAGCCACCGATGGCGACGACACCATCCATGCCCTCGCAGCCGATGACGGTCTCAATGGAATCCGCAATTACTTCACGCGAAACGAGCGAGTATTTCATGCCCTCGGTTCCCATGGAAATACCATCGGAAATGGTGATGGTGTTGAAAATAACCGATTTTCCACCCGCGGCATCGACTCCTTTGGCAGACTCCTTTGCGAGCCGGTCGATGTGCACGTTACACGGCGTCACCTGACTCCATGTCGATGCCACACCAATCTGCGGCTTATCAAAATCTTCGCTACTAAAACCGACAGCATGCATCATCGCACGCGAAGGTGCGCGGTCGGGACCATCAAAAACCTGGGAGGAGTACGGGCGGCGTTCGTCAGACATGGCAACGTGCTAATGCATCCCCGCAAGGATGTAAATAGGCAAGTGCGTTTGCAGCACTCAGAACCTCGGATATGGTGGCTATCACGCAAACTGCGCGGATGCCGCCAGAATATTAGCTGTTTGGTCAGCAGGGAGCACTCGGCTGAGGGGCACTATAGCCAGATGGAGCTCCATAGCCGTATGGGGTTCCATAGCTCTGGCCGTAGCCACCATGCGGTTGCACATAACCCGGTGACGCACAGCTACTGACAATTGCCGCAGTCAATAAAGCAGCGGCGGCGGCAAGACTCGTTAGGATGGTTTTATGGTATTTTTTCACCCCAGTATGACGTGCAGACGAGAGCTTTATTCCAACAAAAACACCCGGAGGGAAAATCAGCGGCATTTGGAGTTGGCATTCCCCTGCCCTGTGGAAAGACTTTCTCTGTGCCTGACGCAACAAGCAAACCAACCGCAAGCAAGCACCCGCTTGAGAACACCCGGGCGTTTCAGAACGAGCTTGTGAAGTGGTTTGAGAAAGAAGGAAAAAACTACCCGTGGCGTGAAACACACGACCCGTGGGCAGTTCTGGTTTCCGAAATCATGCTGCAGCAGACGCAAGTTGCCACCGTGTTAGGCAAGGGACACTACACGCGATTCATGGCACTCTACCCGACACCCCGGGATATGGCGGAAGCGACCGAGCAGGAAATACTCAAGGCGTGGGAGGGGCTCGGCTACTACCGCAGGGCCAGAAATTTACACGCAGCAGCACGCGCAATCACGCGCAATCACGGTGGTGTTTTCCCACGCGAATTCGAAAAAATCCGCGCCCTCCCAGGGATCGGGGCTTACACAGCCGGTGCGGTGGCATCGTTCGCCTACAACGAACCACAACCGATTGTTGACGCGAATGTAGCGCGGGTGTTCTCACGACTTTTTGACTTCCAGCAACGCATCGACACCACAGCTGGCAACAAACAGCTCTGGCACTGGGCCGGTGAGCTATTACCAAAGAAACACCCACGCTCCTACAACTCCGCACTCATGGAACTCGGGCAAAGCTATTGTTCTAACAAATCACCCGACTGCCTGAGCTGTCCGGTGAAGAAGTTTTGCCAGTGCTCCGATCCTTCAACGTTACCGATCAAAAAATCCGCCACCAAAACCACGCGAACCAACGAATTTGCCATTTTTTCACAGGACAGCCATGGTCGGATCTTACTGGAAAAGCAAGTGGAGGGAAAACGCCGTGAGGGCATGTGGCACCTCCCTCGCCGCGAGCACGAAGACACACTTGATCTCCCGCTCGCGCTCAAGACAACCTACAGCATCACCCGGTATCACGTCACGCTGCGGATATACAACACTCACGCCGATTCCATACGCCTCGACCCCAACATGCAATGGCATCCTTTTGACGCCCTGGAACAACTCCCCATGCCCAGCCCCGACCGCAAGGCATTGATGTCGCTGCTAGACTAGCTAGGGCAAGATTGCATCCTGTCCTACTTAACAGATATGCTTAAAGCCACCTGGCTGACCAAAATGCTGGTCAAAAGAAACCGCTGCAGGAATCCTCATGCGCTCAATCAATGCAAAAGACAGCGCATCGACATACGACCACGCCTTGTCGCGGTAGTCGCTTAACCACGCGAGCGCGAGCTTGCGGTCGCGGTGATCCACTTCCTGCACGCTGACCACAGGATTGCCTAACAAATCCCGCATCACCTGCTCACGTTTCGGAACCGAACGCACAAAGTAGGCATGCGTTTCGGCAAAAATGTAATCCGTGATAACCAGTGGAACCCGCGCGTGGAAAAGCTCACCCATGATGGCCTTCGCTCGATCGTGGTGTTGATCGCGCTCATCACGGAAAGCGATCCAGAATGATGTATCCACGAAGATCATGCCTGCTCGTAGCTGCCGTAAATTCCCGCATCTGCATCTTCCGATCCTGCACCTACAAAAGAAGGATCCTTGGCAGGCTCATCCAACAGCGAATTACCAATCCATGCAGCACCCTCAGGGCGCATTCTCTCTTCCACGATCTGCCTGAGGGCCGCCGCCATGGAGACCCCTCTGCGTTTACCTTCGTTTTGTAAAAAATCCCTCTGCCCCGGTGTCAGATACACCTGAGTGCGCACCATTTCCTGAGCCTGACCTACACTACCTGAGGCTCCCTCCGTTCCCGGAACCCCCATTCCAGCTGTCGTTGACGGGTCGGCAAGGTACGATGCCAGCTCTTCACGCAAACCCGCAACATCAACACGGTCCATGTGCTCTTTTTCACTCATGATGTATATATATCACATAGTAATGTATATGTGTCAAGACATAGCCCCATCTTCTTTCCATCTTGCCTAGGCAACCGTTCCCGCTCAGCTTGTCGCCGTGATTCGCAAAGCCTTTATTCTTGGTGCCGGACTGGGAACCCGTCTGCGCCCGCTGACCAATGTGCTCCCAAAGCCACTGGTCCCGGTTTTTCACGAGCCCATGGCGAACTACGCGCTGCGTCACTGCATGTCCGCCGGCATCTCAGAGTTCGCGATCAACACCCACCACATTCCAGAGGCGTGGGAAAAAAACTACCCGTCTGGCGAGTTCGACGGCTGTCCGATGCATTTTTTCCATGAGCCGGTGCTTCTGGAAACTGGCGGCGGCATCCGCAACATCGCCTCATTCATCGGTGCGGACCCTCTGCTCGTCTACAATGGCGACATCCTCACCAACATCGATATTTCACAACTCATTGAAGCACATCAAAAATCGGGCAACGTCGCCACGCTTGCACTCCGGTCGCACGGCTCAAATTGCAACGTCAACATCTCCGGCGATCACATATCAGATATGCGCAACATCCTCGGGGACGTGCCCGGCACGCACCAGTTCACAGGAATTTACTGCCTGGAGCCGGAAATCATCCCATTGATCCCAAACGAGGAAGTCGTGTCGATCGTGCCGGCATTCATCGAGCTGATTCAGCAGAAAAAACTTGGTGCCGTGGTGCTTGATGACGGTGACTGGTTCGATATCGG
>JARFPV010000420.1 GCA_029288115.1 Akkermansiaceae bacterium
AACCTGGGTGGTCTATCGATCACTCCGACGGCTGATAAAATAGCCGCCGATCTGGCTGCAAAATCTTGCAACTGCAAATCTTCCTGTAAGGGGTAGATTGGTGACTCTTGTCAGCTTTGAAATAAATGGTGACTACGGCGTTTGATAAATCACCGCCTCGAGAGTTTTTGCCAATTCTCTTGCCGAGGTGAGTGTGCCACCTTGCGGGACTCCGGGGCGGAGGGGTTTGGTTTCGGCGTGAATCGCTTTTTGGAAGGCAGCAGATCGCTGGACAAGGGCGTCCATCGCTTTACTGGGAAGAAGTTGTGTTCCGTTGGCAGTCTTGCTCGCTTTAGTGTCGCCGAAGTAGGAAATGATCGCCTGGGCCATGATCCAGTGCCCCAGTTTGTTCGGGTGGACACGGTCGCGCTGCACAGTGAATTTCTTATTCTTGGCTTTTGCTGCGGCGACTTGATTGGACATGAAGGTGTGGAGGTCGGCAACGTGCCACCCCTTGTCGGTTTGTTGCGCTAACCATTTGGAGTAAGCTGTGAGCACGGTGTTGTAATCAAAACCCGGCTTGTCATGGTTGTCAAAGATGGGGGGAGTGACGTGTATGAGCTCGGCGCCATGCTGCTTGGCCGCGGCACGCAGGCGCAGGTGGCCATTCTGAAACCGCGCGGTGCGTTCAGGATCGAGCGGTTTGTAGATGCCGCAGTTCATGCCGTAGCAAGCGATGATAAGCTGGGGTTGCGTCTTGGCCAGAACGCGTTCCAATCGCTCAAACAGACATGGGCGAGGGAATCGGCCGCCTGCATGACCTTGCTCGCTAAGGCCAGAGATGGTTTCGCTGGAAAGGCCGGCGTTGATGACTTCGTAGCGACGGTCGGGGAAGTTTTTCACCAGCCAGGCATCGAGGTAATGCACGTAATGACCCGCTTGGGTAATGCTGTCGCCAAGCACGAGAATCCGGCGGTTTTTTTCTAACAATGGATGGTCAGCATGAGCCGATGGTGCAACGAACAAAGAAACAAGAATCAGCACGGTGAAGATTGATTTCATAAGATGATGGGTGGGGAGCTTAAAATAATATAGGGTTGAAAAACCTTTTGTTGCACTGCTGTGCCAAAGGATCGACTTAGTGCCTGGATGAATGTGTTAACCCAGATTCAGAGCGCCCTTGGCACCGAGATGTTTTTCGCCAAAGCTGCTGATGCCGTGGCCGTAGGAGTTGGCGAGTGAGATGAGGAACCGGTTGTGCGGTGTGCCTTTGGGTAGGTCGACCAGTCGGTTCATTTTAAATCCTGAGCCTCCGCCGATCACCACGCACGGGATGTTGTGCAGCGTGTGTGAGTTGCCTTTTCCAAGCTCGTTCACCCAGACGATGGTGGTGTTATCAAGCATGTTGCCATTGCCGCCGGGTTCTGGAGTGGCTTTGAGTTTGCCGGCGAGATAGGCTAGCTGCTGGGCGAACCAAATGTTGATTTTTTTCAGCTTATCCTGGGCTGCCTTGTTCTTGTCCGGCTCATGGCTGAGTGAGTGGTGCCCTTCTTCAATACCGAGCCAGCGCATCCGTGCCTGACCGACCGAGCGCATAAACTGGAGTGTGCCCACGCGCGTCATGTCGTTTGCCATGGCATTAACTAACAGATCAATTTGCATCCGCGCAAGTTTTGGGGTGTTGTCGTTGGTGATTTCAATATTCGGGTCAAGTTCAGGTTCCGGATGGACAAGTTTGCCTGCCTCAGCGGCGGCCTTCATCTCACGCTCCATGTCGGCGACCAGCTGCATGTGCTGCTTGAGCAATTCCTTGTCCTCGCCACTGAGGCCATGGGAGACTTTTTTAAGATCGTCGCCAAGCTCATCGAGGATGGATGCGTAGGTTTGTTTATCTTTCGATTGCCCGTAGAGTTTCTGCAGCATCTGGTAGGGGTCATCGAGCGGTGCCAGCGGTTGGTTCGACCCTGCGTAACACATCCTCGTCCATGGATCGGCGCGGTCAGGAACTGCCACACCCACTTCAAGCGAGCCAAATCGCGTGCGTGTTGCTGGGTTTTTCTGGAGGAAATTTTTGATTTCCTGATCGATGGAGAGCGATGACGCCCAGCCCGCCGGTGTGTGGGATCCACCTTGGATATTACCGGGATGAAGTCGGGCACCAGTGAGCAGGCACGACATGCCACGCATGTGGCCATCGCCATCTCCTTTGACGAGGTTTGAGAGCCCCTTGATGATGAGCGTTTGGTCTTTGAATGGTGTGAGAGGGTTCAGGATTGAGCCGAACTCCATCTGGCCATTCATTGTCTTAGGCCAGAAATCCGTCGGCAGCGTGCCGTTCGGCGAGAACATGACGATCAGCCGTTGCTTACGCCGCGCATTTCCGCTCCCCGCAGCGAAGCTGGGTAGTCCTGTTAGGAAGGGTAGGGCAGCGGGTGCGATGCCGAGTTGTTTGATAAATTCGCGGCGAGTGGTCATTTTTTCTCAGGTGTGAATGGAAGTGGGGCGGTGGCGGTAGTGATTTCAACGATCAGCTGACGCATGTTGAACTTACTTGTTTTGAAGGATTTGTGCAAGCGGTCCATGGTGCTGTAGCCGTAGGCGGGAGCGGGCTGCTGGATGAGGTGGTGAAACAGGTGCTTGATAAAGGCCCGGTGTGCACCGGGGGATTCGACCGCGAGCCGTGCCAGATCCTGTGGCCCCTTGATGCGGACTTTTCTATCATCGTCGGTGATGTAATCACTCTCCGTGTTGATGGGTTTGTTTTTTTCACGGGTGCGGAAACGGCCTACAGCATCGTAGTTTTCCAGACTGAATCCTATTGGGTTGATAATCTCATGACAGGCCATGCAAGAATGATCCTTGGTAAGTTCGGTGACTTTTTCACGCATCGTTTGATTTGGTTTGAAGTCGGAGTCTTTGAATTCAGTTGCCTTCGGTGGCGGTTTTAGAAATCGTCCTAACACATTCCGACTAAGATAGACACCCCGATGGATCGGTGAGGTCTGCTTGTGGTAGGAAAAGGCACTCAACACATACGGATGTGTGAGGATTCCGGCGCGACGACGATCTGGTGTGGCCGCGGGAGTGAACTGATCGTTTTTCGAATCTTCGGGTAGCTTGGTCTTGTAGAATGCTGCGATGCGCGGATTCATGTGGACTTCCTGCGTCAGGAACAGCTTGCGGTAATCGGAGTGATCCGACCACAAAATGTCAGCGACGAATAAGTTCAGTGAGCTGCGTAAATCGGCAATCAGGCGAGCATCAAATCCAGGGAAAAGCTTCGGGTCCTTACGCAGATCCTCTTTCTCGCTCAGGTTGAGCCACTCGTGGAAAAATCGCTGCAGCTTGTGATGGGCGCGTGGATCCCTGAGCATGCGCTGAGCCTGGACGCGGATTTGCTGAGGGTTTGTCAGGTGGCCTTTGGCTGCGGCTTGTCTGAGTTGCTGATCAGGAACGGAATCCCAGATGGCGACCGCGAGGTGCGTGGCAATCGCCCATGAGTCATGCTCCGCTTGTTTGCCGTGGTTGCGATGGCTCAATTCCGGATAGAGGAAATGCGGTGAGGTGAGTGCGAGCATGAGGCAGCGTTGCGAGGCTCCCTCGGGTGCGTGTTTTTTGAATAAATTTTGAATTCTTTGCTTTTGGCCAGCGGTGAGAGGTCGGCCGAAAGCGCGCTCAGTGAATTGCTCGCAAAACTGAGCCAGTTTGATGGTCCGTTGTTCATCTTTGAGGTTCGTTTTAGCGAGTCGGTCAAGGTCGGCAAGGATGATGGAACTTGCTTCGATTGCTGCGTTTGCAGCGGCCGTGTTCCATTGTCTTGAGATCGTGGAGCCGCGCTCGTAGCCGAGTGAAGCATCGTCAGCTGGGAAAGGAGTGCTGATGATGGCAACCTCGCGTGCATGGATTGGAGCGAGGAAGCGTTGCGGGATTTTTTCCCAGATCCCGTGCGGTGGTTTCCACTCGATCAGGATGGATGATTTTTTCTCTTGGAAAGAGGTGTATTCAATCATCAGGGGGACGGCATGACCGCCGACGAGGAAAGTGCTTTTCTCGGTGACACGCATTTTGTTTTTTGAAGACACCCAGGCATCGATCAGCGCAGTCTTTTTTTTGTCGTAGGTATTCAGGAAAAGTCGTGCGCCGTTAGGTGTGCTGATGCGGAAGTGATAGGTGCCGGTTTCCGGTGGCAGCAAGGCACCTCGCCAGTAGATCGAGAACGCCTTCGGGTTGACTTTTTCCACGCCGTGATTGCTTGCCAGGTCAAATGACGGTGTGGGGTCGATACGCTCTAGCAGTTTTTTCTTCTGCTTGTTCATTTTCTCCGCATTAAAGTAATTTGCGGTGAGGCCGTGCTGTTTGGGGATGGGGGAGTGACCTCGGAACGAGGCAACCAGATCCGCGATGGCGTGACGGTGTTGGTGCTGAGTGCGGCGGAGTAGTGCTCGACGAACAGGTTTCAATTTTGCCTGTGCCTCGGGAGAATAAAATGCGTGGTAGATGTATTGTGCAACGGCCTTGGCATCATCATTCACGACGAGTTCGTCCTCATCTTCAGGCATGGTCTTGTGGATCACCCGGGTGAGTTTTTCGATGCTGCTGGTGCCGACCAGTGCCTCATCGTATTCGTCTGCGACCCCTTCACCATTTTTCCCGTGACATGAGGCGCAGTGCTCCTTGTAAATGGCTTTTCCCTTGGGTGATACATCCGCAACAAGCAGACTAGGCGAGACTACTAAAAGCCCCGCCCAACATAGGCCGCCAACAATTCGATGCATCGAAGAAAGAATACGTCACAGATACGTCGAATCTTTAGTAAAAAACACGGTGCATGTGCCTCTCGAAATATAGGGATAATTCTCGCGCTTCAGGGGCGTCACCTTCGGGATGTCTGCGTGAAAAAACGTCCTCATGGTCTCGTCCCTGCTCACCGTGGTTTTGGGTGCGCAGAACGTTGATGTCTCGACTGTGAAGCCGGACTTGATTGTTCCTGAATTGGCGGCTGCCAAGCCTGCTGCTGGCTTGCGCGTGAAGCAGACTCTGTCGAGTTACGCGGAGACGGACGTTTGTCACGTGATCTATTTGCCCACCGATTGGAAACTGGGGGGCAAGTATCCGGTCATTGTTGAGTTTGCTGGTAACGGACCATTCCACAACAAGTTTGGTGATGTCAGCACGGGTGGAGCTACGGGAGTGGCTTTCCAAGAGCTTGAAGAGCTCTCCTGCTGACGCCGAATGACGTCAAACTAAAGCGTTACCATCTCGCCGGTGCGGAAGGACTTGTCTGCCGCTGCGACGATTTTCATCGAGTTGATTGCGTCGTCCATGTGGTCTGTTAGGTCGGTGTCGTTCTGAATGGCATCGAGGAA
>JARFPV010000425.1 GCA_029288115.1 Akkermansiaceae bacterium
ATGCAGCACAATGCCCGTGACCCACACCGCGAACACGTGCACGGTCGCATCTACCGCATCACCTACCCGTCACGCCCACTCGTAAAGCCTGCCAAAATCGACGGCGCACCCATCGCCACCCTGCTGGACAACCTCAAGATCTACGAAGACCGCACACGCTACCGCACACGCCGCGAACTCCGTGGTCGAGATACCCAAGAAGTGCTCACTGCGATTAAAAAATGGACAGCATCACTCGATAAAAACGACCCTAACTACGAGCACCACCTGCTCGAAGCCCTCTGGGTCACCTGGGGACACGACCAGATCGATCAAGACCTACTCCGCCAGCTCTTGGTATCCAAAGACCACAGAGTCCGCTCAGCAGCCACCCGCGCAGTGCGCTACAACACACACGTCGTCCAGGACTTCACCGAACTTCTCACAAATGCAGCCACCGACCCACACGGCCGCGTGCGCATGGAAGCAATCACCGCCGCCTCATGGCTCCCTAAAAAGAAAGGCCTCGCCATCCTCGATGCCGCACAAGGCGCTGGGCTCGACGACTGGACTAAGGAGTCGATGCAATTTGCCCGGGCCGCTCTGGATGGCAAAGATGTCGAGTCAACACAGGACAGAATCAAAATCCCCGGACACCTCAAAGGCCCCGATCGCCACGCCTACAAACTCGGCCACGAAATCTATATTCGTGAAGGGTTCTGTGGCACCTGCCACCAAGAAAATGGTAAAGGCCTCGAGGCTTCTGGCTTTCCTCCCCTTGCAAAAACCAAATGGGTGACCCAGAACGAAGACCGCTTGATCAAACTGACGCTCAACGGACTCCACGGACCCATCGAGGTGCTCGGGAAAAAATACCCCGGCCAAGTGCCCATGACCCCATTCGGAGGCATGCTCAACGACAGGGAAATCGCTGCAGTGCTCACCTACGTCAGGAATGCCTTCGGCAACAAGGCATCCGTCGTCAAACCGAAGAAAGTCTCTGAGGTCAGAGCCGCCACCAAGAGCAAGCAAGGGTTCTACAGCCCAGAAGAACTGCTCAAGCAGCACCCCCACCAATAAAAGACCGTCTTTTTGCAATCGTCACTTTCCGCGCTTTACGCGTATTCCGTGGTTTCCAAATCCCTTCATCAAGGGTAAGACACCCGCATGTGGAAAGGACGATTCGCAAAAGCCACCGCCGATCTCGTGCAGCAGTATGGAGAATCCATCTCCTATGACTGGCGTATGTACCGTCATGACATCGCCGGATCCATCGCCCACGCCCGGGCACAGGTAAAGGCAGGCACCCTCACAGAAGACGAGTTTTCTGCCATCGAGCAAGGACTGCGTGATATCGAAAAAGAAATCGAATCCGGCGACTTTGAGTTCTCCATCGAACTGGAGGACATCCACATGAATATCGAGTCGGCACTGACCCAAAAAATTGGTGCCGCAGGTGCCAAACTTCACACCGCCCGGTCACGCAACGATCAGGTCGCCACCGACACCCGACTCTACTGCCGTGAGGAAATCGACCCCCTGACAACCCACCTCACCGAGCTCCAAGGCGCGCTGCTCAAACAAGCTGAGCAATACGCCGCCGCCGTGATCCCAGGTTACACCCACCTCCAGCGGGGACAGCCAGTCACCGTCGGGCACCACCTGCTCGCGTATGTGGAAATGCTCGACCGCGACAAAGGGCGCCTTGCCGACTGCCGGAAACGGGTCAACGTCTGCCCACTTGGCTCAGGTGCACTCGCAGGATCCACCATCAATCTCGACCGCCAGCAAATTGCCGATGAACTCGGATTTGACCGGGTCACCACCAACTCGATGGATGCCATTTCTGATCGCGACTACATCGCTGAACTCCTGTTCGCGATGGCATTGGTGGGCACCCACCTGTCGCGCCTCTCCGAAGATCTCATCCTCTGGTGCAGCTCCGAGTTCGGCTTTGCCACGCTATCCGATGCCCACACCACGGGCTCCTCACTCATGCCGCAGAAAAAGAACCCGGATGTCTGTGAACTGACCCGGGGAAAAACGGGTAGACTCTACGGAAATCTCGTCGCCCTGCTCACCGCAGCCAAGGGACTCCCCCTCACCTACAACCGCGATCTGCAAGAAGACAAGGAGCCGTTGTTTGACTCCATCGACACCTTGAAGCTCGCCCTCAAGGTCAACACCGAGATGATCGCCGATATGGCGATCAACGTGGACGCCTGCGAAGCCGCGGCCTCCGACCCCCTTCTGTTAGCGACTGATCTCGCCGACTATCTCGTCAAAAATGGCGTCCCCTTCCGTCAGGCGCATGAACTCGTCGGACAGGCCGTCGCAGCCAGTGTCGATTCAGGCACCCCACTCGACCAACTCGACCTCACCCAGGTTTCCGAACACTACGGGGCCGATGCGAAGGAGGTGTTCGACCTTCAAACCGCCCTTGCCGCGAGAACCAACCCAGGAGCCCCGAGTGTTGAGAATGTGAAAGCGGAAGTCACACGGTGGCAGGATGAGCTTTAGCTGAACCAAGATCGATTTTTCGCGTGCAGCGCAGTGGAAACGTGGTAGTTTCGGTCCGATATGAAAAACTACCTCGCTCTCGCCACCATTATCTCCGCGTTTTCTTTCTCTGCTGCTCCTCAGGCAATCGCCCACTGCCAGGTGCCATGCGGAATCTATTCGGATGACACCGTGCTCACGGATCTGCAAACACACCAAAAGACCATCGCCAAGGCGATGGACGAGATCAACAAGCTCTCGAAAGATGCTGGAAAAAATGCAAACCAAATAGCTCGATGGGTCGTGAACAAGGAGGAGCATGCCACCAAAATCCAGGACACGATGCAGCAGTATTTCCTCGCCCAGCGACTCAAGCTCAGCGAAATCGAAAGCAACAAGGATGCCTACCTGAAGAAGCTTATCCTAAGCCACAAGATCATCGTGCTCGCCATGAAGTGCAAGCAAACGACTGATGCTGACAACGCCAAGGCCCTTCAGGGCACTATCGACGCATTCACCAAAGAGTATAAGGTGAAAAAGTAATCAGCGCACCACATTGACGCGGTGGCAGATTTCGCAAGTCTTGCCATCGCATCCACGGGCAGTGCAGTGTTCCCTGCCGTAAAAAATGATCTGCAAGTGAAGCTTGTTCCATTTCTCCTCGGGGAAGAGACGTTTGCAGTAGCGCTC
>JARFPV010000681.1 GCA_029288115.1 Akkermansiaceae bacterium
CCGTCGAAGTAGATATTTGCTTTCGCTTCAGCTGTTACGTTTGAAAATTGCATGCACGTAAAATCGTTCATCACGCCACCTTTCTGCAAGCAAGAATCATGTCACGAAGCATTTTATACCTCTCTTTTGAGCCATTCCCCCCTGAGATGAAGACGGACAAAAATAACGCACTGAGACACCACATCCGCCATCATGACCAGCCAAACGCCCAACAAGCTCAGATCGAACCACTTCATCAGAGCCCAAAGCAGCCCAACGCGAATCAATCCCATGGATACAAATGAATAGATCGTTACTGTGCGTGTGTCTCCCGCACCACGCATCGACATCTTCATCACCATCATCGTGGCGTTGACCGCTTGCATGAGCCCCACCACACGAATCACAGGTGCGGCTATCTGAAATTGCTCGGAATTCGGGTCACCGAAAAGGGCCAAGAATTCGGTATTGAAAACCGACACCAGCAAACCGGTTCCTCCCATGGCAACCACGGCAACGATCCAGCAAAAACGCACTGCTTTCTTTGCCATGTCCGGATTTTTGGCTCCCAGATACTGCCCGGTCAGCGTGCTCGCAGCCATCCCCAGGGCAAAGCCAGGCATGAAGCTGACCGACTCAAGCCGCACAACCATCGCGTGTGCTCCCATGGTTCCATTTTTCATGGTTCCGATCAAATACACACCCACGGCATGAACCGACCACATTCCCATGATTTCGATCATCGACGGCCAGCTTACATTCCAGATGCGGCGCAACATCGGAATGTCATAACGTAAATTTCCGGCACGGAGCTCCAAGGGGATTTCGTCTCCGGCCTGACGCCTTATTTTACTATTAGGACGCAAAAACCAGAGGATGACGACCGCACCTGCCCCCCAACCGATCACCGTGCCGGCAGCTAACCCCTTCACTCCCCAACCCAGTTCATAAACGAAATAGAGGCTCGCACCAATGTTCACCACATTGACTAAAAACATCGACCAAAACGGCTTCATCGTATCGCCATATGCACGCAAGCAACTGCTCGCCACAAAAAGCACACCACTGAAGGGAGCCAACAACGCACCCATCCGCATGTAGTCGGTCAAATACTCCTGCGCCAGATCACTCAGACCAAAAAACCGCCCCATATGCGGGACAATCAGCCAAATGAGCACACCGCTGATCAGACCGGTTCCAGTTCCCAGAACCAGCGACTGCCCAAGCGCCAAGTTTGCCGATTTCATGTCGCGAGCCCCGGTGGATCGGGACACCAGAGCCATGGCACCTGTCCCCATCGCCCCTTGAAGAATCATCAGCAACCACATCAAATACATCGACGCCCCGATCATATCCATGATCGCCTCACCGGACTCGCCCTTGTCCATTCGGCCTGCGATCATCATATCCGCGAAACCGACACCAACACCCATGAGGTTTTGGAGAAATGGCCACAAGGCTAGGGCCAGCACCTGTTTGGGCAAGGAAAGCCCAGCCAGTTTACCTCCCAACTCGCCTGGTGGTGGTTCATTTGCCGCCTTTTCACTGACGGTCTGGATTTCCTCACTACTCATTAACTTGATCACCAACCTCACCGGCGGACGCAGGGACTATCGTTCTTTTTAGCAAGATGGAAATGTCAAACTCATCGAATATTCGCTAGCATCTCCCCGTGACTGAAAATCCTTACCAAACACCCTCTTCTGAAGCAGGGGTTCCGATGCTCGACGAGAGCAGCAAAAATGATGTACCTCCGGTTGTCATGGAACATCTGCGCGGCACCCGGCCTTGGGTGAAGTTCTGCAGCCTCGCAGGCTACATCACCGCGATGTTCATCGTTATTATCGCCCTGATCACCGTGAACAAAATGATCAACTACTTCCCTTTCTATCAGACGGCCATGCTTGGTGCGTTCTACCTTATCATGGCTACCCTGTTCATTATCCCATCGCTAAGGCTATCCCATTACGAGAAATCGATCACCCGACTCATGGTCAGCAATCGAATTGAGGATCTGGAACAGGCCATTGCCCACCAGCGGGCATTCTGGCGTCAAATGGGCATTATGATCCTTATTCTGCTCGTCATCTACCTGTTTACCTTGGCTTTTTCAGCGATCGCTATTCTGTCTTCACAATAGAATTCCGCGTGTCATACACTTAATTCCACTATACTTATTGCGTTTTTCAGTCCATTTTCCCATCCGCTTTGCAAAAAAGCTTTTAAAAACAGGTAGTTTCTGTCGATAACTGCCCCTGCCAGCCCAAGCCACAGGTAATGTTTAGAGAATCTGAACAAAACACCTTGCGCCGAAGCGCCAGCAACGAGAAACAAAGACCAAATCAATCATTTTATGTCGGAGAACAAGAATACTAAGAAACGCACACTCGGATTGCCTCCAGCCCAAGGGCTCTATGATCCCGAAAATGAACACGACTCCTGTGGCGTCGGATTCCTTTGCCATCTCAAGGGTAAGAAGTCCCATGATATTATTAAGGGAGCACTGGATATGAACGTCTGCATGGAACACCGTGGTGGCTGTGGATTCGATGAGGCTACCGGTGATGGCGCAGGTCTGTTCATTCAGCTGCCACACAAATTCTTCAAGTCAGTCACACCAGAACTCAACATCGAACTGCCTGAGGAAGGTGAGTATGCTGTTGGTTTTGTGCACCTGTCTCCAGAAGCCGACGAGGCTGCTGCCGCCATGGAAGCATTTGAACAAGCAGTACAGAAAGAAGGTCAGACCGTTCTCGGCTGGCGTGATGTACCTGTAAAAAGCGATATTCTTGGAAAAGCGGCTCGTGAGTGTGAGCCACAGATGAAGCAAATCTTCATCGCACGTTCGCCAGAAATCACCGATCCCCAGGACTTCGAGCGTAAGCTCTACGTCATTCGCCGCCGTTGCACACAGGCGGTCAGATACTGCGCCACCAGTGGTGCCGAGTATTTCTACACGGTTTCACTTTCGGCACGCACGATCATCTACA
>JARFPV010000458.1 GCA_029288115.1 Akkermansiaceae bacterium
GAACACGATGTTGGGCCGGTCTTCGTCCTTGGCGGCCGCCGGGGAAGCGGCGGCGTTGAACAGCAAGGCCAGACTGATGGATAAGGCAATTTGTCGATTCATGATGATTCAAATAGAATGGTGGTTACTGCGTGCTGATCGGGGGTGGCGTTCGAGTAATTATTCCATTATTTGAACTGTATCACCAACTCCGCTCCCCGCGAAGGGTTCTTGTTCTCCGCTGGATACCAGGTGACGCGATAGGGGTGGAAAAGACGTTTGCTTTGGCTGAAGAGAAACTTGCCGGCATCGTCTGCTGCCGGGGAGAAAATGATGGGCTTGCCTCCGTAGCGTTTCGTTTCGATCGAAAACTCCGAGGCTCCATCACCCAGCAGCTCCGTGTCGCCGAGCTTCACCTTCTCGTGCAGCTTGAACTTGAACCGCTTACCATCCACTCGCACCGCCCGGATTTCGTCGTCATCCATGATGTCCTCGATCTCGTCCTCGCTTGGCACCTTCTTCCGCTCGAGCACGTTGTGGATTTTCGGCGTGAGGATGAGTATGCCGGCACGAAAAGGGTTCTCGCTGGCTTTGTGGACGAGCTCGGTGGAGACGGTGATCTTTCCTCGCTCGAAGTGGTGGTGGATCCGCGCCTTTGAACCTCCCTCGTAGGTGGCGACGAATCCGCATTCCTCCACCTCGTCGCTGGCTTCCTGCTTCGTCTCGAATCCATCTTCCGTCATCATGCGGCGCGTCCACTTGCCGTTCACCTGTTCCTCCACAATGAAGACAAACTGGAACCGGTCGTTGTCCCCGGCGCGAACGTAGTCTCCGCTCTTGCGGACCTTGGGGTACAGAAGACCCCTCCCGTTTTGTGCCATGATGGAGTAATCGAATGCGCGCTGGTCATGGGCAATCCAGAACCCCATCCACGGCTGTTCCTTGAGTTCCGGCAGTTCGTCTGCACCCAAGGGCAGGGCCGCTGAGAGCACGGCCGTCAAAAACAGGATTTGTTTCATTCGATGCATCGTCGGTTCATGTTAGTCCGCCGTGGGAGTGTCCGCGTGGTTTTCTGAAAACCTTATTGTGTACAAGGAAAGTGGCACAAAGAGAGGGTGTCGCGCCGATGAAGCTTGTGGCCTATTGATCTGTGCCCAGGTCATCGCCTCCCCAGAAGACGTTATCGCGGAGGAGTGGGACCTGTTCTGGTTTGAGGAGTTCGACCCGGCCATCGACGAAAAGGAAGATCGCCTTACCATCGTTGCGGTAGTTGATCTGGTTGTTGTCGACGGTGATCCGGCTGGAGTTCGTGGTATCGGACAGCAGGATAGTTCGTGTCGTATGAGTGACCCGCGAGGCGACGGGCCGGGGATGTCCAAAGTGGTAGCGGAGGTGCCCGTTCCAGGCGAAACAGCGGGACGGCCCTCCGTTCGGTGAGACTTTTTCCTGTAGCGGGGTGTGAAAGATCGTTCCCTTCATCACCTGCCCTGCCCCGTCCGGGGTAAAGTCCGGGCCTTCCTGGTTGGGGTAGGCCAACTCCCAGAGAACCTTGATCCAGGTGTCGGAGCGGTTAGTGAATAGGTCGTTAGGCAGGAACCCCCCACTGTCCGCTTGGTATTGCTCAGTCAGCACCCCGATCTGGCGCACGTTGGAGACGGCAGTCGAGGTCTTTCCCTTGCGGATCATGCCTCTAAATACCGGGAATGCCAGTGCTGCCAAGACCGCGATGATGGCGATTGTTATCAGCAGCTCAGTCAGGGTGAAGCCAGCTACTGAGTCGGCACGCGATCTTGTTGCAGATTTCAAGGTTGATTGACTAACGAATTTTTTTGTAGGGCGTCCTGAGGGCGATTATTTAGCCGAAAAGGGAGGTTATTTCCTGCGGCGTAGGATCATGGCTAGACCTCCCAGGCCGAGTAGGGCGGCGGAGGATGGCTCAGGAACCACGATACCTGCAACGGCATTATCCCAGTCGGTCGCGATGCGCAGTTCGTCGATGCGGATGCCGCCATCGCCGTCGCCGTTCGTCAGGAAACGAATGGAGGTCAAATCGACACCTGAGGCTCCGCTTTCAGTCACCTGCCAACTGCCAGGTTCAGCTGCGAGCGTGGCGCTGTTGCCGTCGGCTTCAATCAGGGAGGCGAAGATCGCTCCACTTGGTCCCCCGACACGCTTCATCGCCAAGAGGTAGGTCGTATCATCGACGAAGGCACCAGCCGCCGTATCACCCGCAAGATACCCGCTTGTCGCGGAGGCGGCAAACAAGGTGCCATTGGAGATTCCGACATTCGCCCGCATGTTGCCAGTGGCACCAGCACCGTCATAGAATTCGAAACGCAGATCTGCCTCAGAAGCTCCACCGGTCGTGCTGCCTGCATAGGCACGCACGAGCGCGGTGAAATAGAGAGTTTGGGAATTGAGATCCACGGCGTTGGTGAAGTCCCGTTCGTTGCCTTTGTTCGATTCCGACCACACGTGGGTGCTGCCATCGCTGGTCAAGGCCGGAGATTGGCCAAAGTAGAGGCTCTGGCCGGTGCCGCTTGCCGTCAGGCTACTGACCCCGGTGCTGGCCCAGGCTCCGGACCAGCCGGTGCCACCATTCTGCCCACTGATCGAGCCTGCGTAATCAAAGTCTTCGTCGGCGATGAGCACTGCCTGCGACAGTGGGCTCGCAGTTAGGAAAAGTGCGATTGTGAAGTATGTCTTTTTCATTTGTGTTAGGATTTTGTTTTTGGCGGATTGAGCTAATAGAGCCAAAGCTCAAT
>JARFPV010000586.1 GCA_029288115.1 Akkermansiaceae bacterium
AGTGACCTGATCGAGTACCTTGAAGGGGTACGTGAAAAAATCGACTACGTGAGCAGCCGTGTCGAGCGCTGGGAAGTTTCCACATCGAATGGCGATTTCAGCGCACTCTGTCTGCCACGAGCAGAAGATATGATCGACGACGCATCAGGAGGGCTTGCCCGTTATATTCTTGTCAACGGGCTGGATAGCGAGATTGCGGCCATCGTTTATCCGGACAGCCGTGGTGAAGGATATGGTCTCGCCAGATTCCAGGATCATCCACAACTCGATTTCACCCGTGTGCAGGAAGATCAGGATGTGCATTTCGCGCACAACAGTGGGTTTTTGTGCAAAACAAGTGCTGCCGAGAAAGACCGACTCAATGAGCTGCTCGCAGGTGCCTGGCAGTGAGATGAGAATAACTAAAAATAATTACGGCGTTTATTTTTATTCAGTGTATTGAATGAAGTATGATTTCGAAATTTATAAAACCCAAAGTGGGCATGGTTTCCAGATTAAGAATGCTCGTAGGGTTTTATACAATTTTCACATTGTCCCCGTCACTTGCCAAGGAGTTCACCACGCCCAAGCAAGACAGGAAAGGCATTACCGAGGAAGCTCGCGTCGATGCCAAGCTACCCAACGTGCTGATTCTTGGTGATTCGATTTCAATCGGCTACACCAGACAGGTTCGCAAGGGACTGGAAGGAAAAGCCAATGTGTTCCGTGCCAAAGCCAACTGCGGTGACACCCCGCGTGGACTAGAACACATCGACAAATGGTTGGGTGATAAAAAATGGGACGTCATTCACTTTAACTGGGGCTTGTGGGATCTTTGTTACCGAAACCCGGAATCAAAAGCGCAAGGCAGGCGCGATAAAAAGAATGGCACGCTTTCCACGCCACTCCCTGAGTATGAGAAGAACCTGGAAAAGCTCGTTATCCGGCTGAAGAAAACCGGAGCAACCTTGATCTGGGCAAGCACGACTGTGGTGCCTGAAGGGGAGGTGGGACGCTTTGTGGGTGATGATGTCAAATACAACACCGCTGCCGCTCGCGTCATGAAAAAGCACAGCGTGGCGATCAATGACCTGCACAAGCTTTCTGCCTCCTTCCCTCCGGAGATGTTTACCAAACCCGGCGATGTGCATTACAAGCCGGAAGGCTCTGCGAAACTCGCCGAGCAGGTGGTGAAGGTGATTTCCAAGCATCTCGTCCACCAAGCTAAATAAGCCAATTCACAGCCATCATGGCTGTTTGTCTGAAGTTTTCTCCATGGAACAGCATGGGAATCATTGTGCTGTCTGTGAGCACAAATATTTTTTTGGGATGTAACAAAATCCACCCTATGGCGGTTACCTAGTGAACATGTTTTCAAAGCGCAACGACAAGAATGATAATCCTGAAGATCTTCAGGCGTTCATCAAGCTCCTGACTGAACATCAGGGGAATCTTCGTGCGTTTATCGTTTCGCTGATGCCCGGGAGTCCGGATGTGGCAGATGTTTTGCAGGAAACCAATCTCGTGCTCTGGCAGAAACGTAAGAAATTTAAGCTAGGCACGAATTTCGTGGCGTGGAGTTTTCAGATTGCACGCTACGAGGTGCACCGCCAGCGCGACCGCAACCGACAAAACCAGCGTGTCACGTTTTCAAATGAGCTGATTGACCTGCTTGGTGCTGACAAGAACGAGACAATAGAAGGGGAAAAACTGCATGCCGCACTGGATGTTTGCCTGGAGAAGCTGAGTCCAGCGCAGCGGGTGCTGGTCAAACAAAGATACACCCCGGGGCACTCATTGGAAGATTATGCCGCACAAAGCGGTCGATCAGCAGGCAGCTTGCGTATAGCCTTGCTGCGCATTCGTGAGTCACTGCGGCGTTGCATCGAGAAGAACCTTGCCACTAAACTGCCATGAACATGAACGACTTGGAGACTCGGATGCTGCGCATGCTCGACGGCGAGTTGTCCGCCGATGAGGCCGCAGAGCTGGAGCAGGTGCTAATCGCCAGTCCGGAGGCACGGGCGGTCTGGCACAGGGTCTCGCATATCCACAGTGCGTTGGAAACCCGATTTGCCGCCAGCCAAACCATTGCCGAATCGGTTCCCGTGCCGATGAGCCGCGTTCTGGAGGAGCAGCGCCGCAAGGTCATCCGTATTTCGGTGATGGGTGCGGCAGCAGCCGTGGTGATCGTTGCTGCTGTGTTATGGATGATATCCTCACCTGAGCCTGAGCCCGGGACGGCGAGCTTTCGAGTCGCCTCAGGCACGGCTTTCAGACTCTCTCACAATGCATCGGGAAAGGCGCCCATGGGCAACAGCCTGACGGTAGGGTCGAGCCTGATTATCGAGCACGGCGTGGCAGAAATACGGTTGCCTCATGATGTACGTGCGCTTGTCGAAGGGCCTGCATTGTTAACCATGCAGGATGACCGCACTCTGAAATTTGACACAGGGCGTGGACTCTTTGAGGTCCCGACAGAGCAGGGTCAAGGATTCACTGTGATTACACCGCACCAGCAGATCGTTGATCTGGGCACATCCTTTGCCATCGATGTGAATCCGGGAAACAGAATGGTCAACCTGCATGTTATCGATGGGCAGGTGCGGGTGGATACACTCGATGGAAATGAAGGTGAGGTATTGCAGGCACCTCGTAGTGTCAGGTTGGATGGTGGTAAGATTGACGGCAGTATTGCAATGGGAAACTTCCTGAAAAAGTTACCGGCAAAGCTGAAAACGATCTTCGAGGACGACTTTGAATACGGGCTGCTTGCGGAGCACCCATATTCGGTCACGATGGATCCATCCCTTGTGACCAATCTGAAAGGTCGCCGGTCGGGTGGTATTTCTAGCGACCAACCTTGGACGTTCCGCACGACTTCCGGGGCACCGGATTCCATCCCAGTGAGAAATGCAGGCTTCGAAGAAGGAAAAGTGAAGCTCAGTCACGGCCAGCCGATCCCTGCGTGGTATCCTATCGCAGGAGGAACTGGCTGGGGCACGGACACCTCGCGCTCGGGACTGTTGCCGACGGAAGGAGAGTTCTTTGGCAGAGTGTTTTCCGGGCGGCGGCTGAAACAAAAGCTGCCAGTGCAGATTGTAGCGGGAACCACCTATGTGCTCACGGTTGATTGTGGGTTTGGGAGAAATTCTGTATCCACGATTCGCCTCTGGGGCAGCGACGCAGGGCCGGACGTGGCACTCGCAGAGAAAACCATCCATTCTAAAAGCAGCGGTTGGCGTAAAAACGAGCACCTCGTTTTCTCCGCCACAGAAGAACATGCCAGCGACCAAACGTTGGGTATCCTTCTCACCTGCAAATCAGGTGAGTTCGCAGCTTTTGACCGGGTCAGGCTGGGAACGCTCGATGGAACCCCAGCCGGTATTTTAACGCATGACGGAATGCCCTCCGCCACCGATGCCAAGTCTCCGCCGCAAATCATTTCCCTGTTTCCCAAGGCCAACAGCACCGATTTTCATCCCAGCCATGCAATGCGTATGGTTTTCGACCAGCCCATCCGATCAGGTCAGGGGCGAGTCATCGTGCGCGATGAAGGCCGTGATCATGAAACGACTCTGATCGCAGGTTCGAAACTGCTCAAAATCGACGGTGGGACGCTAAGCTTCCTTCCCCGTCTCAGGCTCAAGGACGGCGAAACCTCCATGGGACACCTGAGTGGTTGGAAAATAAACGCATGGGCCGGCGTTTTCAACCCATCTGGGAACGGCACATGGTACCGCGATGAAATGCTCGACGACCAGAGCGACACAGAAGGTGCCCTCGCCACGATGCACGGCCCCATCATGGCAACCATTCAGCCCAACCCCTCTGGAAAAGGGATCTCCCGCGATATCGGCACCATCACAGCTGATACCCGATACATGGTCACCACCGCCGTGGGTGTCCGGTCCAATACGCCAGCCGATTCAGGAAAGTTCGCAGGCTACGTCATGCGTCTCCGTTCTGGAGATACCCTGCTCGCGGAAATCAGCAGCTCAGCTCCACCCTGTGCGCCCAATAACCTCGCCAACGTAGGTTTTTCCTGGGACTCGTCGGCATTGCCCGAGGGCGTCGCAGCAGGAGATCCTCTGGTCCTTGAAATCGCCCCTCACGCGGGAACTGATGGCTATCTCGATATCGATGCCATCCGGGTGACAGCCACAGCCCTGCAGGACTAGACACATATTTCAGAAAACGTGAATTTTCCTGTAACGTTTTCAGCATCGGACAGGTTATCCAGTGTAAGTATTGAATAACACACATATATACTAGCCGTGAAAACACACAACACACCCACACTTATTTCCTCACTTTTTGCCTTTGGGGCTATGGTCGTGACAGCTGGCACAGTCAGCCCTAGTTTTAATGTCGACCCTGCTTCGGTGGGGATTGATACAACCGGTGACGATGTCAAGGATTGGGGTTACTTCCTGCCCAATGCTGATTTTCTGGCTGGAGTTAGTTTGGACCAACAGGACGGCGTAAATTTTGACAGTCTCAAAGCTGACTACACCGGCCCCGGTGATGGAACCGGAACTTTCGCTATTGACCCTGCCACCAACAGCAAGGCTGTTTCTGGCATCGGTGCCGTGACGATCACCGAGCGGGCCGAGGCTGAATACTCGAATGGAAGCACATCGCTCTGGCAATTTACCGTGGATGATGGTCTCAGTCCTGTGAGTGGAACGTTTACTCCGCTTGGGGCGGTCAACGGTGTTGCCGGCGGCGAGGACATCTTTAATATCACATTCAACAATTTGGGTGCTGGAACATCAACTGTGACCCTATACATGGCACACTCAAACACAGGTCGTAAGTTTGACGCAACAATAGATCTCACCGCTTCCGACGGTAACGACTCCGGCGCTGTTCTTTCGGACACAATCGGGGGCGGCGATGGCAATACCTATTTCACATTTACCACTGTAGTCGACACCACCGATCCCTTGGCCGATCTCTCGATTTCGATCGATTCGAACACTGGAGGTAGTGGACAGTTTGCCTTCGCTGGCTATACCGTCACCAGCCCCATCCCCGAGCCGTCCACCACTGCCCTTCTCGGCCTTGGTGGCCTTGCCCTGATCCTGCGCCGCAGGAAGTAAACATCTCAGGATATTTTTCAAACCGGGTCGGGCGTCATGTCCGACCCGGTTTTTTATTCTGGACGGCCCCGCACCCAGCTTCACTCAACCTGGAGTCCGCATCTGCGGATTCTAGGTCAAGGAGTAGGTATGAACGCGAACTTTTTACGAGGTAGATCCTCTCCATGCCCGAAGGAATTCATCACGGTGACAGCCACACCCCTGCAGGACTAGACACACATTTCAGAAAACGTGAATTTTCCTGTAACGTTTTCAGCTTCGGGCAGGTTATCCAGTGTAAGTATTGAATAACACACATATATACTAGCCATGAAAACACACATACTCCCTAAATTACCAATCTCAGCTCTTGCGGGCATCGCTTTCGCCAGCTCAGCCTCCGGTGCGATCCTTGTTTATGAGGGTTTCCAGTATAGTAATGTTAACGACGAACTCCAGTCGGTCACTTCGGTAGACACTGACGCAGAAGGATTGGTTGCTGGTGGATGGACTGAGAATCTGCTCAACGCCCAGCAGATGTATTTGAAATCGGGTAACCTGAACTTTAGCAACTTGCCTGCTAATGGGAACCATATCGGCTATGAAACCAATAATGGCAATGATATCTTCTCTCGTGTTATGACCACGAC
>JARFPV010000593.1 GCA_029288115.1 Akkermansiaceae bacterium
GGACAAAATTGCCGTACGCCAGGATCAGGTTCTCGACGCTGCTGAGTCGATCGGAGCTGATATGACCGACGATCCCGAGAGCCAGGCTCGCCTTAACCGCGATATGAAAAAGATCACCGGTGACGAGAAAACCGTCGCTGAACGGGATGCCGCACTACGTGAGAACTTCGGAAAGTTTGCCGAAGCCAAGCGCAAGGAAATTGAAGCTGAAAAAGCACGCCGTGCGGCCGAAGGAGAATAAACCACCGATCATTTAATTTCACCACCCGCGCGTGAGTTCATTCACGTGCGGGTGTTTTATTTTACAGCCTCCTCTTCAGTTCGGCGAGATCTGCTTCAATCCGGGTCAGCAGTTCAAGAGTCTCTTGACTCTCCTGCTCGACATCGGGAATCATTGAAAGCTCAGTCATGGTTGAGACAATGATCCCGATAAAAAGGTTAAGAATGGTAAACGTCGCAATCATGATAAAGGGAACAAAAAACATCCACGCATGAGGATGCACTTCCATCACAGGACGCACGATCCCCATCGACCAGCTTTCCAGAGTCATGATTTGAAAAAGCGAATAGAGACTGGCTCCAACACTGCCAAACCATTGAGGATGACTATCCCCAAATAGCTTGGTCGCCAATACTCCTGCCGTATAGAAGAACACCGACATCACCGCTACGACGCTGACTAGGCCGGGGATTGCGTGTAAAAACGCTGCTACAACTTTGCGCAAACTTGGCACTACGGTCATCAGTCGTAGCACTCGTAGAACGCGTAACGATCGTAAGACCGCGAGCGGACCGGATCCCGGCACAAGTGCGACCCCTACTACCAAGACATCAAAAATATTCCACCAATCACGCCAGAATGCACCCCGTAGTGCATATAACTTCAGTGAGATTTCAATGATAAATATGGTTAGACAAATTTTGTCCAGAGCCAGCAGTAAATCACCGCAAGCATCCATAACAGATTCACTGGTCTCAAGGCCAAGGATAATACCGTTGATGATAATGACTGCAGTGATGAAGTACTGCACCCTGCTGCTCTCAATCCACGCAGCTAATTCATTCCTGATATTCCCCACTCCTTCTCTGTTGGTTTCTTGTGGCATACGGCATGAAATCAATCACGTATTTTGCATTTGTAAATCGGATTATGGACCTAACACATAGAGCAACCAGCAGTAAAAATTATTCCAGCCAAACACCTTGAACTGCAACCATTATCATCGCCATACGAAACCGATACCCTAACAGAACAACAAATCATTATATAATAATATATAGTTTTTTTCACTTTTATACTTGCCATTATTATATCTTCATCATATAAGCATCGCCACCTCGCTGAGGCAACTAACTAATCTTCATCAGCCATGACCACATTCGCACAAAGACACAGCTCGCTTATCGCCCTCGGCGGTATTTGCGGTGGGTCGAATTATGGCTCAGCCTCAGACGTACGGATGAAACGTACCGAAGAGAACTATCCCGCCATACCCATTGGCCCGGATAGCTTGAACCACACACAGGAGGGAGAACCACGGTCTGCATAGATGACTAGAATGCTATAACACTAGCAAAATCAAGGCTTAAGCCACTTGCAGACCCGCTCTCCTGACACAGGAAGCGGGATTTTTAATGCCCAAAAATTATCAACACCCAACCCAAGAACCAATCAACTACTTACCAAATAACTAATCAACCATTTTACATAGCCCACAAACATAAGGCCGCCACCAGCAGCAACTGATGACGGCCCGGGAAGGCAAAGCCTGACTGAATCCATCAAAGGAAAACAATCTACGTTACCTCAACCACACGTAGATTACCCGAGAAAGATATATCAGTCAAGTATGGCACCACTGTGCCTAGAGTTATAATATTATATCTTTATATAGTTATAATAAACCTTCCCTCTGTGAGCGCATTCAAGAGGCTTATATCATTTGGGAGGTGTGCCGGAAACACCGAAACGTCCGCCGGGAAAACCCGCGGCTGTGGCTCCATCTAGGAGCGGCAAGGGTGTTCGTTTCAAATATTCATTGAAGCACGTCGCGCATCAGCATGCAATCAGGATTCCAAATCCCGACCCACTGGGTGCAACACCCAGGCGGCGTGCCAATTTGAATTTAGGATTCAAGGTTCGGCTTTGGCTTTTCTTGGTGTGTGACTGTCGTGTGTTTCGTCACTAGCCAAATGCCGAACCTTGAATCCTGAATTTTTTAGTGGGGACGCATGTTCCGTAGTGGCGACGATGCCTTGCAAGCATTGTGTGACGGGTGCAACTCCCGTCGTCTCCACCAAATTTTGTAACGTGGCGAGGGAGAAGTTGTCGACCCGCGTGCCTTGGAAGCACGAGAAAGCCGGTGCGAGTCCGGCCGCCGCGACCATTACAATTTAGGATTTATCATGGATCATTTAGCATTTGCCCGTGATCGAACTGCAAACCGCATTCGTAAATCTTCACGGGGCTACGTGCGAGAGCCACATGTTAATTGCACAATCCTCCATGATAAATGTTTAACGTGAGGTGGATGCTGGTTTCCTGATGGGTCTCATAAGCCCATCCACGCGGGTTCAATTCCCGCCCTCACCACCAATCCTAACTGAGTGTGCGCCGGAGTCGGAGAGCCGGACCAGATTGTAAACCTGTTGCCATACGGCTGAGTAGGTTCGAGTCCTACCACACTCACCAATTTTCAAACTTCCATAGTGAAACAGTATCACGCCCGACTGTTAATCGGGAATTCATGGGGCGGAACCATGTGGAAGTGCCAATTTAAATTTAGCATGGATCATTTAGGCATTTAGCATTTGCTCTGAATGCAACTATGTAAGGTCAATTACAGTTTCATCGTCATCTTAGGCGACAGCAAATGATAAATGCTAAATCTCATATGTTAAATTTTCTCCGGCCGACTAGCTCACGCG
>JARFPV010000610.1 GCA_029288115.1 Akkermansiaceae bacterium
GTTGAGCGGTTTAAATGCATTTTGGAATCAAGCCGTTCCGTAGCCCGCCCGATACTTTTCGGCATGGGAATCATCGCCGTCGTTTTCCTGCCCATTTTGACCCTTGAAGGCACGGAGGGAAAGATGTTCCGGCCTATGGCAATTACATTCATTCTAGCATTGCTAGGGGCGCTGGTCATTGCCCTGTTCGTCTCTCCTGTTTTGAGCCAAGCTTTTCTCCCAAGGAAATTTGGCTCTGAGGAAGGTTGGCTCTCCCGCAAAATGGCATCAACCTACTCAACCATTCTTGGTCTGATTCTCCGGCTGCGATGGGTGGTTCTCTCCGTTGTGCTTGTGATAATGATAGGCACTGGAATCATCGCCAACCGACTTGGAGGTGAATTTGTCCCACGCCTAAGCGAGGGGGCTATTGTTGCCAATACCATTCGTCTCGCAGGTGCGTCACTGGATAGCTCTACCGACTACAATTCCCGTATCGAACGACTTCTCAAAGAAGAATTTCCCGATGAAATCCGACACGTATGGAGCCGTATCGGCACTGCCGAAATTGCCACCGACCCCATGGGAACCGAACTAACAGATATTTTCATATCTCTGACTCCCCGCGAAGAATGGACCCGTGCAGAGACACAAGCCGAACTGGTTGCAGAGATGCAAAAAACTGTATCCACCCTGCCAGGTGTGAACATCCTCTTCACCCAGCCGATTGAAATGCGGCTCAACGAAATGGAATCTGGCGTCCGTTCAGATGTGGGAATTCTGATTTACGGTGACAGCTTCGAAAACCTAACAGCATTAAGCGATAAAATCCAGCGTGTCCTCGTGGGCATCGAAGGGCAGGCCGATATTTCATCGGATCAAATAAGCGGACAACCTGGTTTGCGGATCGAGCTCCTGCCGGAAAAAATGGCTCGTCTGGGTGTATCCGCTGCGGATATCCTTCCCTACATTGAAGCCATTGGTGTGCTTCGTATTGGAGAGGTCTACGAAGCACAACGTCAATTCCCGTTGGCTATAACATTGCCAGAAAAATACCGGACAGATATCAATGCTGTCAGGAATCTTTTGATACCTACCGAAGAAGGCATCCAGATACCACTAAGCGATGTAGCAAATATTGCTGAGGCTCCTGGCTCGGCTACCATCAACCGCGAATGGAGTCGCCGCCTCATCCGTGTTCAGTGTAATGTGGACGGTCGGGACGTGGTGTCATTTGTTGAGGAGGCCAAACGTAAAATAGCGGAAGAGGTTGATTTGCCAGAGGGCTACGTCATCGAATGGGGTGGTCAGTTCGAAAATCTTGAACGCGCTCACACTCGTCTCTCACTCGTTGTCCCGTTTACCATGATTTTGGTGTTTGTGCTTCTCTATCTCAGTTTACGGAATTTCAAGGATGTCGCCCTGATATATCTCGGCATTCCGTTCGCCCTGGTCGGTGGGGTTCTCTCACTTTGGCTTCGGGATATTCCATTCAGCGTGAGTGCCGCCATCGGCTTCATCGCACTGTTTGGCATCGCCGTGCTCAATGGCCAGATTCTGATTGAAGCCATTCGCTCGAACCTTCAAGGAGCACACGATTCCGTTGCAGCTGTCAAACAGGCTGCGACCCAGCGACTGAAGCCCGTTCTCGCTACCGCCATCACTGATGCAATTGGCTTTCTGCCTATGGCGATCTCGACAGGGGTAGGTTCTGAGGTTCAGAAACCACTTGCTACAGTCGTCATCGGCGGGGTGATCACATCCACCGCACTGACACTAGTCGTTCTTCCTATTCTCTACCTCATGGTAACGAAAAAGAAAGAAATCGAGTCTCTTGAAAACGCCCCGAGCGAATAGTATAGTCTTACCAAAAACATGTCCTCTTGCGATTGCCACATTGAAGTCAGGGATGCGTCCCAGAAAAAAATTCTACTCGTCCTTTTGACAGTAAATGCCAGCATGTTTATTGCTGAATTCATCGTTGGACTTATCGCTCAATCAACAGGGGTTCTCGCTGATTCACTCGACATGCTGGCGGATGCCCTAGTCTACAGCGTCTCGTTATATGCTGTTGGGCGCTGTTCGAGTATTAAAATTCGCGCGGCGTTCCTCAGCGGTGGCTTTCAGATTCTCATCGCCTTAGGAATCCTCACAGACATTGTGAGGCGAGCAATAAGCGGGAGCGACCCTTCCTCTTTACTCATGTTTGTTATCTCCTGCGTCGCTCTCGTTGCTAATGTCTATTGCTTGAGACTCATCACCAAAGAAAAGCAAGGCGAGGTGCACATGCGTGCAAGCTACATCTTTTCTAAGAACGATGTTCTAGCAAACATCGGAGTTATCCTAGCTAGTATACTAATCTATTTCACAGGTTCTAGATGGCCGGATCTCATTATTGGAATGATTATCACAATTCTTATTTTGCGAGGTGGCATCCAAATTCTCAAAGACACCAACAAACAAAATCAACTTGAGCGTGATTGAAAATGTTGTTTCAAGGTTTCCGCAGAAGGGATTGAAATAGCCGTTGCCTAGTTTAGACCTGTGATCGTTGTTTGTGTGAATAACAGTAGAGCATAACCTTTATCCTCACACATTCAGATCAATACTCATGATCTTCCAAAAAATCGTTGAGATGTTGTTCAGAGAATTTGATTCGACTACCAATTTTGTAGTGCTTGAGTTGACCATTGGCAATGTGTCGTTGAATAGTTCGGTTGGATAAATCCCATGCGGTTGCGACTTGCTCGATAGAGTATAATTTTTCCATTTTTTTTTGGGTTAAAAGTATATTAAGCGACTTTTGTTTTTTTGTTGGGCATGAATGACCAGAACATTTCGGCATCTTCTAACGGCCGCCGAGCATCCAAGTAGTGACGTATTACGATAGATTCAGAATTTCCCATTTCCAGTGCTACCGATC
>JARFPV010000634.1 GCA_029288115.1 Akkermansiaceae bacterium
GTAGAGGATGACGGAGGCCGAGTGGGTGCCTATTCCCTGTGACACTTTTGTTCCGTCGGCGCGAACCAGCGGTTTACCTGTGCAGGATTTGTTTTTCAGTGTTTTTCCCCATCCTTGTTTTGCGGATTTCCATTTGAATTCGGTGAGAGGTTTTTTGCTGCCGTTTTCGTGTACCAGCATGGGTTCGCACCAGGCGGCGTGATCGTTGCCGGTGTTGTCACCTGCGTCATCGACGATGAGGTAGAGGGTTTTGATACGGTTGATATCGACGTCGATCTTGACGGTGTCTTTGCCCTTGATGACCTTGCTTTCGAAGAGGGGTTTGGCCGCGGCCTTGGCTTTTGAATTGTCGGATACGGGGGGCTTGGCAACGCTGAGGAGCGCGGCGGCGGCGGCGGGGTTACCGATGCGCCCGAGGGCAACGGCGGCGGCGACCTGGACGCGGGGGTTTTTGCTTTTCAGGGCTTCAGCGAATGGTTCGATGGGGAGGTTTTTGGCGATCGGTTTGCGGTCGGCAAGTGCGCGCAGGCAGTGTTCGCTTATGGAGCTGTCTTTGGATGCGGCGAGGAGGTCTTTGGTTGCTTTTGCTCCAAGAAGCTGGGCGTAGGTGTAGATGGCGGCGACTCGGCCTTCCATACGTGCTGTGCTGTCTTTGCCGATGGCGAGGATCGCGGGGGCCAGATCAGGTTTGGCACGTTTAAGAATCTCTTGTTGGACGTGCAGGCGGGTCGTGGAACTGGGGGACTTGAGTCCCTTGACGAGACTGTTGTCGGGTAGTTTGGAAAGTTTTGGGAATGGGTTGTATTTCCAGTCTTTGGGGACGACGCACTCGACGTATCCTTTGTTGGGGTTGCCCTTGTAGCCTGCACCTGCCCAGGCGGAGAGGTAGAGTCGGCCTGAGCCATCGACATCGACATCCGAGATTTGTGAGCACTTGATAAATTCTTCTGGCTCCTGGGTGAATGATGGTCCGTCGGGTTTGATGCGGTGGATGATGAGCTGGCTACGACCCCAGTCGCACATCATGGGCACGTTATTGTATTTTTCCGGCCAGCCGGGTTCTTGGAAGAAGATGGCACCTGTTCCTGAGCCGCCGCCGACGTCGACGAGTGCGGGAATGATTTCATCAGTGAAGTGCTTGAAGAGCATCGGGTATCCATATTGGCCCGACTGGATGTGGTCGATGAAGCGTACGTTCCATCCACCGCCGTCGTTGGTATTGCCGCGCGTGAAGATATTCATGAACGGATCAATTGCCACGTCGTAGATATTGCGCAGGCCGTGGGTGTACATTTCCATTTCCGTGCCATCGGGACGGACGCGCAGGACGCCACCGCCGAGCAGCGTGAGTTTAGTTCCTTCTGCGTCTTCGGCGTCGACCATGCCAAATTCGACCACCGCGATGTAGATCCAGCCGTCGATGCCCATGCGGATGCTGTTAGTGGTGTGGTCGGCGCCTCGTTTTTGGTTGTGGAGCAGAGTGGAGATATTTTTGATCAGTCGCTTGGGTTCGCCATCGGCTTTGCCGTCACGATTTTTATCGGTCAGCAGGCTGAGGTGCATGCCGGTCATGACGCCTGTCTTTGCCGGGATGACGGTGTGTAGGACGTAAAGCTTATCGTCTATGGCGATGAGTCCACGTGGGTTGTCGATGTTTGCGAACACGGTGTGTTCGTCTGCCTGACCGTCGTTGTTGGTGTCGCGTAGGCGGATGATTTTCCCTTTTCCTGCGCCTTTACCCAGTGAGCCGAGCATATCGACACCGACAAAGACATCTCCATTGGGGTGTGCGCAGAGGCAGGCGGGTGAGGGTGTGATGTCGGGGCCGGAGAAGCGGGTTTGTTTGAGCTCGGGAGGGAGAGCCAAGGCAGTGCCGAGCAAAAGGGATGTGATAACAAGGGATCGTGTGAGTATTCTGGCGGTCATGTGTGGAATATGATGGAATGTTGGCAGCTACAGGTCAAGCCGAGGGAATCTTTCATCTGGGGGGAGCATGGATGGTGAGCAAGGGGTGATCACGCCTTGCTTAGTGGGTCAGTACCTGGGTTGTCGGCAGCTTGCAAAGCCGCCCTACAATCAATGCTTGTGCTCTGCACACGCGTGGCATTTCACCCAGATGCTGGTGCCGTCGGTGTAGTGTTCTTTTTTCCAGATGGGGACGGTGGATTTGATGGAATCGATGATGGCGCGGCAGGCGGTGAAGGCGGCGTCGCGGTGGGCGGCGGAGACGGCGATGGCGATGGCGATGTCACCGATCTGGAGGTGTCCGGTGCGGTGTTGGCAGCGGGCGGTGATGATGTCGTGCTCGGCGCAGATTTTTTCCAGGATGCGGTTGCCTTCTTTTTCGGCGAGGGCGGGGAAGGCTTCGTATTCGAGTGAAGCGACATCGCGTCCTTGGTGGTGGTTGCGCACCCAGCCTTCGAAGGAGGCGAAGCCACCTGCGGATGGATCACGGACGGCGTCGCAGAGGGCGCGTGGGTCGATGGTTTGATCTGTTAACTTAAACATGGTGATGTTTGGTAGGGCGGATTGGCCTCAATCCGCCGGTGGGTGGAGGAGAAGTT
>JARFPV010000639.1 GCA_029288115.1 Akkermansiaceae bacterium
TATAAATTCGGGCACTGTAGACCCGACCTCGTAAGATACGCCCTGCACCGGGGGTAAGGCCATGGCGAAGACCGATCGCAATCCGGCATTGCTTAGCCTTATAGGAAACATGCTTGTTGATCTTGTAGGGCTTGCCATAAAGTTCGCCGTTCCGGAACAGACGGGTAACTCCGTCCTTACCGAGAACCAAGGCAAGATGCACCGATGAATTGATGGCATCGGTCTCGGGCTTACCGCCAAAGTCGCGTGTGCGTTTAAAATGATTGCTACCTGCCACCCACTCTCCGGCTCGGCGTTCACCCAGCACGATGCTGTCAAAAATACTGCCGCCCAAGTTTTGAATGGTAAGCGCCCCGCCGCCCTGCTGATTGAGATTCGCCAGTTCCAGAACGACCTCGAGAGTTTTTTCATCAAAATCCTCAGGAAGTGGATCACTGAGAAAACATCCACCGTCGAGCACGAGTGCTCCCTCAACGATGCGTGCTTTACCGAGAAGCTTACCGGAAACCCCTGCACGCCGATCCACGGTGCCCGCTGAGAAGTCCCATTCTATCACGGGTTTGAGATCGGGTGGCGTTGAGGTTTTACCTCCACTGATCGTCTTTCGTATCGGCTTAATGATCGCTTCGCGCTGCTCTTGCAGCTGGCCGATTTCCTTGCGGATCTGGCCTCGACGGGCGAGAAGTTGGGCACCATCGTTTTCTTGCCCTCCTGAAAGAAATGTTAGACAGGCTTGTAGCTCATCTTTTCCAGGTCGACGAGAGTAAGCCTCCTCAAACATCCGCGTGATTTTTGCTTCACTGGTACTGAGTTTACGGTCGGCATTGATACGTCTTGCCCATCGCTCAGCGCTGCGGTTGGCGATCGGGCCATTGAGAAGAGTGAGTGCCTGACCAGGGACATTGGTTAAGTCTCGAGAACCGGTTGTGGTGGTTGGAACCGGGAAGTTAAAGGTGGTGAGAAATGGGTTGAGTCGGTTCCTGACCACTCGCTCATGGACAGCGCGCTTACCAATCGCAGCATCAGCCACGAAATGCAACGCATCATGGATCGCCTCAGCCTCCATGCGGCGGGGTGGATAGTAACTGAGAAGACGGTTGGCAGGATCCTTTTCACGAGCTTGTTGTGATGATGTACTAGCCGAACGGAAGGCACGGCTCATGACCATGTCCCGAATACTTTTCTTCAGCGACCATCCTGTGGAGCGAAAATTCAGAGCAAGGTGATCAAGGAGCTCTGGATGACTGGGTCGCTTGCCGAGGCGCCCAAAATTGTCTGTCGAACTCACGAGACCTGAACCAAATGCATGGTGCCAGAGGCGGTTGACGATCACTCTCGGCGTGAGTGCGTTTTCGGTTCGGAGAATGTCCTCAGCAAGCTGCAGCCGACCACTTGAGTCTTTGGGGTAATCCTTGCCTGAAAACATCTCGAGGAAACGCGGCGATACGGGCTCGGCCTCTTTTCTCGGGTCGCCACGCACGAGGAGCGGTTGGTTCCAAATTTCCGCATCCATGACGCCAGCCACCCGCGTCGGGACAGGAATCCCAGCTTCAAGGCTCCGGTAACGATCTATCAGTTTGCGCAAGTGTTCAGGAAGGGCAGCCACATCATGGTTTAGTATCCCGTGCCTCAGAGAGGCATCGAGCAACAGGGCTTGATAATCATTCAGGTTGTCGTTCCGCCATGCTTCGAGAGCGCGCCGCATGCCCGAGCGGTACGCCTGTATCAGTTCATCCCGAGTTGTGATGAGTTCCGTTTTCGGATACCAGGTAACAAATGGAGCACCAATCTCCTTGGGCATCGACTCACCGGCATAGATTTCAATCAAACCAAACCACGAGCGCTTACCACCCGCGCGAATGGTCTTGTCCGGCGCTGTGGATATCTGGTGATAACCCTTCTCGCCATTCCAATACTCATACTTCCGAATCGTTTTCCACCCGATTTGATCGCCAAAGGTAACCGATGGATGAAGGCCACCATGTGCGAGAGGGTAGCTCCGCATGGCAAAGCGCGCTACAGCCCTGTGCCCAAGTCCACGGATGGCGTTGTTCCTCCCCTTGGCTTTGTGAAAGAGAGTATTGAGCGTGGCGCTATGTTTGTCAGAAATAAGATGCGAGTAAATCCCAGCGGGATAGATCCCGACCAGAGCTTTTTTACCTTCTGGTGCCATTGCAAAAACACCGGCTCGACTAACAGATTCTGACAATCCGTTTCCAATACCAAACCACTTGTCCGTAGAATCCGGGTCGCGGAGGTCGAGATAGTAATGCGCATTTTTGCGGAGTTGCTCATTGTGAGCAAGCCGCTCCTGATGAGCTTTGGCGGTCGCTTTGATCAGACTGGGAAGTTTCTGCGGGGGATGTTTCGATCCTTTTTGCCAAGTGGCAAAGGGATCGGGATCGGGAATGTTTTTCAGCTCGATTTTTTGCATGCGCTCCATCGCTACATCCATGCTATCCAGCCAGTGAGCAGCGAGCCCCTTACGAATGGCAGTTTTCACTGTTCCGATATTCAGCTTATTGATCTGTTGCCGCGCTGGGGCATCGACATTACGCACGACCGGCCGACTGCTCACCATGATGCTGTAGAAGCGATAAAAATCCTTTTGGCTTATTGGATCGAACTTGTGGTTGTGACATCGAGCGCAAGAGACTGTGAGCCCGAGCATAGCTTTGGATACAACATCTATCTGATTGTCCGTGAAGGTGATCTGTTCATCGTAGGCATTTGTGACGCCAAAACCGTGCGGCACCATGCGAAAATGCGCCGGTCCAATCGCGGATTCATTGAGACCCAGCTTTTGGTTGATGCGTGGATGAGGCAGCAGATCACCAGCAAGGTGCTCGCGGATGAGTTGGTCATAAGGAACATCCTGATTCAGTGCACGGATAAGATAGTCACGATAAGCCACTGCGTTTGGAACAAGTGGGTCACCCTCACTACCATGGCTTTCCGCATAGCGGTACCAATCCATCCAGTGCCTCGCCCAACGTTCACCAAATCGAGGTGAGGCAAGCAGATTATCCACCATTGCAGTGTAGGCGTCTTCGCTCGGATCAGCTACGAATGCACGAACAACCTCAGGTGATGGTGGCAGGCCAGTGAGGATCAGGTGCAGTCGTCTGAGAAGCGTAGCAGGATCAGCCTTGGGTTGAGGCTTTAGCCCCTCTTTTTGTATGCGTGCCGCGATATAGCGATCGATCACACTACCGTTCCACTCCTTGTTTTCAGCTAGCGGAGGAGTTGATTTTCGCAGAGGTCGAAAAGACCACCAGTCCAAGCGCTTGTCACGTACGGTCGGCCAGTCGACCTGCGACTCGAGATCCTTCTTCGTCGGTTTTTTCACACGTGGATCAGGTGCCCCCATCCGAATCCACTCTTTGAACTGGCGAATCGTCAGGGCCGACAATTTAGGAGCCTTGTTCGGCATTGCCTCGACATCCTCAGCATGAGAAATAGCAAGGATCAAGGTGCTCTCCTCAGGCTTTCCGGGAACAATCACATCCGCCT